>NZ_JBFBJT010000053.1:0-46350 GCF_040686175.1 Streptomyces sp. NPDC086077
GAAGTGCCCGCCACGCGCGCGCGTGCCGAGGCGCTGAGCGCCATCGGCGAGTCCCGCGCGGCCGCCGACGCGCACGCCGTCGCCAAGGCGGTCCCCGGCGGCCCGTCCGCCGTACGCGCCGCCGCCCGCCTGGTCCTCGACGACGCCGTCCGCCTCGACCCGCCCCTGGTGCTGGACTACGTGGCCCTGGTGGACCCCGAGGACTTCACCGAGATCGAGGACGACTTCACGGGAGAGGCCGTCCTCGCGGTCGCCGCCAAGGTCGGCACGACCCGGCTGATCGACAACGTCCCCCTCACCTTCGGAGCCGCCTCGTGACCAGCACAGGCATACGACTGCACGCCCCCGCTCCGGGCTGGTCCATCTCCGCGGACGTCGTGGTCGTCGGCTCCGGCGTCGCCGGCCTGACGGCGGCGCTGCGCTGCGAGGCCGCCGGCCTGCGCACGGTCGTCGTGACCAAGGCGCGCCTCGACGACGGCTCCACCCGCTGGGCGCAGGGCGGCATCGCCGCGGCCCTGGGCGAGGGCGACAGCCCCGAACAGCACCTGGACGACACCCTGGTGGCCGGCGCCGGGCTGTGCGACGTGGACGCGGTGCGGATCCTCGTCACCGAGGGCCCCGACGCCGTACGCCGCCTGATCGAGACCGGCGCGCACTTCGACGAGTCCACCGAGGGCGAACTGGCGCTCACCCGCGAGGGCGGCCACCACCGCCGCCGTATCGCCCACGCGGGCGGCGACGCGACCGGCGCGGAGATCTCCCGTGCCCTCGTGGAGGCGGTACGCGCGCGTGGCCTGCGCACGATCGAGAACGCCCTGGTCCTGGACCTCCTCACGGACGCCGACGGCCGCACGGCGGGCGTCACCCTGCACGTCATGGGCGAGGGCCAGCACGACGGCGTGGGCGCGGTGCACGCGCCGGCGGTGGTGCTCGCGACCGGCGGCATGGGCCAGGTCTTCTCGGCGACGACCAACCCCTCGGTCTCCACCGGCGACGGCGTGGCCCTCGCCCTGCGCGCGGGCGCGGAGGTCAGCGACCTCGAATTCGTCCAGTTCCATCCCACGGTGCTGTTCCTGGGCCCGGAGGCGGAGGGCCAGCAGCCCCTGGTCTCCGAGGCGGTACGGGGCGAGGGCGCGCACCTGGTGGACGCCGGCGGCGTGCGCTTCATGGTGGGGCAGCACGAACTCGCCGAACTCGCTCCCCGGGACATCGTCGCCAAGGGCATCATGCGGCGTATGCAGGAGCAGGCCGCCGAACACATGTTCCTCGACGCCCGGCACTTCGGCGCCGACATGTGGGAGCACCGCTTCCCCACGATCCTCGCCGCCTGCCGCGCCCACGACATCGACCCGGTCCACCAACCGATCCCGATCGCCCCGGCCGCCCACTACGCCTCCGGGGGCGTTCGCACGGACTCCCAGGGCCGCACGACGGTCCCCGGGCTCTACGCGTGCGGGGAGGTCGCCTGCACCGGCGTGCACGGCGCCAACCGGCTGGCCTCCAACAGCCTCCTCGAAGGCCTGGTCTACGCGGAGCGCATCGCCCACGACATCGCGGTGACCCACCGCCGCGACGGCCTCCACGCGCGCGTGCCGGCCCCCCTCCTGCACCCGGAGCAGCCCGCGCACCCCCTCCTCGCCCCCGAGGACCGCTTCACGATCCAGCGGATCATGGCCGAGGGCGCCGGGGTCCTGCGCTCCGCCGACTCCCTCACCAAGGCGGCCGAGCAACTCCACCGCCTGCACGCCGACGCCCGTGAGGCCCTGCACGAGAACGGCAAGACGGCCGAGCCCGGCGTGGACACCTGGGAGGCCACCAACCTCCTGTGCGTGGCCCGCGTCCTGGTGGCCGCCGCACGGCTCCGCGAGGAGACCCGGGGCTGCCACTGGCGGGAGGACCACCCCGACCGTGACGACAGCGCGTGGCACCGCCACATCGTCGTAAGGCTTAATCCGGACCGCACACTCGCCGTACGCACCACCGATACCGCAGACTTCCCCCCAACCCTCCCCCAAGCTCTCGGCTCCGCTCGAGCAGGGGGCACCCCCATGCACCACCCGGCGCACCGTCCCCAGGAGCAGTGACAGCAGTGAGCACCCCCGACGTTCCCCTCGTCCCGTCCGACGGCTGCGGTGACGGCTGCGCCTGCGGCGCCGGCGAGGAATACCTGGAGTGCGGCCTCGACCCCGCGCTCGCCCAGCTCCTGGCCGACGCCGGACTCGACCCCGTGGAGGTCGAGGACATCGCCAACATGGCCGTCCAGGAGGACCTCGCGGGCGGCGTGGACGTGACGACGGTCGCGACCATCCCCGAGGACGCGGTGGCGACGGCCGACTTCGTGGCACGCGAGGCGGGCGTCGTGGCGGGCCTGCGGGTCGCCGAGGCCGTGATGTCGATCGTCTGCGAGGACGAGTTCGAGGTCGAGCGGCACGTCGAGGACGGCGACCGCGTGACGGAGGGCCAGAAGCTCCTCTCCCTCACCACCCGCACCCGGGACCTGCTCACCGCCGAACGCAGCGCGCTCAACCTCCTGTGCCGCCTGTCGGGCATCGCGACGGCCACCCGCGCGTGGGCGGACGTACTCGACGGCACGACGGCGAAGGTCCGCGACACCCGCAAGACCACGCCGGGCCTGCGCTCCCTCGAGAAGTTCGCCGTCCGCTGCGGAGGCGGCGTCAACCACCGCATGTCCCTCTCCGACGCGGCCCTGGTCAAGGACAACCACGTGGTCGCGGCGGGCGGCGTCGCCCAGGCCTTCCAGGCCGTCCGGGAGACCTTCCCGGACGTCCCGATCGAGGTCGAGGTCGACACGCTGCACCAGCTCCGCGAGGTCGTGGACGCCGGCGCCGACCTGATCCTGCTGGACAACTTCACGCCGGGCGAATGCGAGGAGGCGGTCGCCCTCGTGCACGGCCGCGCGGCCCTGGAGGCATCCGGCCGCCTCACCCTCGACAACGCCAAGGCGTACGCCGACACCGGGGTCGACTACCTGGCCGTGGGTGCCCTGACGCACTCCGCGCCGATCCTGGACATCGGCCTGGATCTGCGAGCGGCGGAGTAGGGAGCGGGAACCGGCCATGCTGCTGACGATCGACGTAGGCAACACGCACACGGTCCTGGGCCTGTTCGACGGCGACGAGATCGTCGAGCACTGGCGCATCTCCACCGACGCCCGCCGCACGGCGGACGAGCTGGCGGTGCTCCTGCAGGGCCTGATGGGCATGCACCCGCTCCTCGGCGACGACCTGGGCGACGGCATCGACGGCATCGCGATCTGCGCGACGGTCCCCTCGGTGCTGCACGAACTGCGCGAGGTGACCCGCCGCTACTACGGTGACGTCCCCGCCGTCCTCGTCGAACCGGGCGTCAAGACGGGCGTCCCGATCCTCACGGACAACCCCAAGGAGGTCGGCGCCGACCGCATCATCAACGCCGTGGCGGCGGTCGAACTCTTCGGCGGCCCGGCCATCGTGGTCGACTTCGGCACGGCGACGACGTTCGACGCGGTCAGCGCGCGCGGGGAGTACGTCGGCGGCGTCATCGCCCCCGGCATCGAGATCTCCGTCGAGGCCCTCGGCGTCAGAGGCGCCCAGCTTCGCAAGATCGAGGTTGCCCGCCCCCGCAGCGTGATCGGCAAGAACACGGTCGAGGCCATGCAGTCCGGCATCGTCTACGGCTTCGCGGGCCAGGTCGACGGAGTCGTCAACCGTATGGCCCGTGAACTCGCGACCGACCCCGACGACGTCACAGTGATCGCAACGGGCGGGCTGGCCCCCATGGTCCTGGGCGAATCCTCGGTCATCGACGAACACGAACCGTGGCTGACCCTGATAGGCCTCCGCCTGGTCTACGAACGCAACGTCTCCCGCATGTAGCCCGGCGCGACGGCTGCCGCCGCACCCGCCCACGGCGGGAAGGGGGCCCGTGCCGGACGAGAACCGCCCGCCGACACGGCGCCGCACCCGCGCACGGCGGGAAGGGGCCGTGCCGGGGGGTGTCCGCCCGCAGCGGTTGGCGCGTCGACACGGGCGCGTCGGTGAGAGACCGATTCCGCGCCGTTCCGAGGACGGACACCCCCCGGCACGGCCCCGACGTGAACCGCACCTCGGGCGCCACAGCAACCAAGCACCCACCCGCACAGGCCGCCGCAGGCACCCCCACGCCCCCGACCACCCGAATGGCACTCACGCCACACCCGCCCTCCTACCACCCGGTTTGTCTGATTAGCGCGTATCGTCGCCGCATGCCCACGCCACACGGATCCCGCGGCGGCATGGCGTTCGGTGCGGCGGAGCTGCGTGTGCTCCGACGCGCTCTCGCCCTTGCCCTCCACCCCGGCCAGACCTCGGCCGAGGACGTCCAGGACTGCCATCGCCTGGCCGAGTCGCTCGACGAGGCAATGCGCGAGGGCGCCCGCCTGCGGGCCTTCCTCGTGGCCGACCTGGCCCGCTACCGCGCCGCCCTCCCAGGCACCGCGGCCGGCTACCTCACGCTCCTGGAGGAGGCCCTGCGTGCCGGACACCGCCCCCATCCCGACGACCTGGCCGCCCTCCGCGCCCTCCGCGGCAACCCCACAGCCGCCGCGCTCATGGACCACTGTCAGCGCCTCGCCGAACTGGACGTCCGCGCGCGCCTCACCCGCAGCGCTCTCCCGTCCACCCCCACCCCGGCACTCACCCCCACGCCCCGTATCCCGGCCACCCGCACCCACCTCCACGCCCTCCCCGGCGGCCTGGCGACCCTCACGTGCGCCCCCACTCCCCACGCCGACGCGGAGAACCCCGCCGCGAAACCGGAGCGCAAACCCGAGAAGCGGCCGGCCGAGAAGCCGGCCCCACCCTCCCCGGCCACCCCCGGACCCGCCCCGAAGCCCACCCGCCGCCCCATCCCCACCCCGGGCGAGGTCTTCCCCCGTCGCAAGCCACCCCAGCCCCCGGCGACGCCTTCACAGCAACTCGCGGCGGTCTGAAGTCCAGGCGCGGCCCCGGGCACCCGGCCCGGCCGCCCGCCACTACCCTGGACCCATGGACTACGTCTCCGCGCTTCTCCCCCCGGCCGTCATGGCCGTCTTCTTCGTCGGCGTGATCCGGGTGATCGTGAAGACCCAGGGCGGCGCCAACAAGGCCAAGGAGGACGCGGCCGTCGACGCCGCCCTCGCCCGCACGGAGGGCGCCCGCAGGCCCTCCGCGGCAGGCGACGCCTGACAGGCGGCACCGCCCCAGCCGAAGCGCCTCCGCCCCACCGGCGCCACCCAGGGCGTACGACTCCCCTTCAGGGTCGTACGCCCTTTTTGTTCTCCGGTGCACAGAAAAGTTCCTGTCCAGCACGCCATAACCCGGATTTACCACTATTGTGCTGAACTGTGCCTCGCCCATTGGGAGAACTCGAAGACGCGGTCATGACGCGGGTGTGGAAGTGGAACCGCCCGGTGACCGTTCGAGAAGTCCTGGAAGATCTTCAGCAGGGACGGTCCATCGCCTACACCACGGTGATGACCGTTTTGGACAATCTCCATCAGAAGGGCTGGGTGCGCCGCGAGGCGGAAGGGCGGGCCTATCGATATGAGGCGGTCTCCACCCGAGCCGCCTACGCGGCGGCCCTGATGAACGACGCGTGGTCGCAGAGCGACAACGCCGCGGCCGCGCTGGTCGCCTTCTTCGGCATGATGAGCGAGGAACAGCGCCAGGCGCTGCGGGACGCGGTACGCATCGTGAACATCCCGGAAACCCCCGAGCCGACCTCCAGCCCCTCCGAGCCGCTCCAGGGCACCGGACGAGCCGAACGAGCCCAACCGCCCGAAGCCACGAATACCCGCCGCCCCGCTACCCAGGACGAGAACCGCACCGACATCCAGAACGACAACCACGCCGACAAGCCCGCCGGCCCCTCCGCCGAGATGTCCACGGACACGTCCACCGGCATCTCCGCCGAGAACCCCGGCTCCGCCCCGGAGGCCTCCGGGCGATAGCGTCCGCTCATGTCCGCAGAGAGCCCCTCCGCCGAGAACCCCGAAGTCACCGCTAAAGCCGTCACCGTCCGCCGGGCCCGGACCAGCGATGTCCCCGCCGTCCGCCGACTCCTTGACTCCTTCGTCCGCGGCGGCATCCTGCTCGACAAAGCCACGGTGACGCTTTACGAGGACATCCAGGAGTTCTGGGTCGCGGAACGGGACGACAACGCCGAGGTCGTCGGCTGCGGCGCACTGCACGTGATGTGGGAAGACCTCGCGGAAGTCCGCACTCTCGCCGTGAAGCCCGGCCTCAAGGGCGCAGGCGTCGGCCATCAGTTGCTGGAGAAGTTGCTGCAGACCGCCCGGTGGCTCGGTGTTCGCCGGGTTTTCTGTCTGACCTTCGAAGTCGACTTCTTCGGCAGGCACGGCTTCGTGGAGATCGGTGAGACCCCGGTGGACACCGATGTGTACGCGGAGCTGCTGCGTTCCTATGACGAGGGCGTCGCGGAGTTCCTGGGCCTCGAACGAGTGAAACCGAACACCTTGGGCAACAGCCGGATGCTTCTGCATCTGTGATCGCCGGGGTATGCCGACGGTTTGCGGGGGAGTATGCCAGGGGGATGTCGACGGGCTATGTCGGGGAGGTATGTCCGCCGGTATGCCCGAGGGTATGCCCGGAGTATTCCGCCCGAGCCCGCTGCCCGGGTTCCCTATGTCCGAAACGCGCATGTTTCAGGGCGAGGGCCGTCCACCGGTCTCTCCCGGGGGGTTTGTGTTTTTCCAGCAAAAGCGGTTTGCTTTCCGACGTACTGCAGTACTGCATATAACAGGGGGCGGCGAAACGGCGGACGCCGCAGACCCTCGGCCCTCAACGTTATCGATGAAAGGAAATGCGGTGGCACAGAAGGTTCAGGTCCTTCTTGTCGACGACCTCGACGGCGGCGAGGCGGACGAGACGGTGACGTTCGCGCTGGACGGTAAGACGTACGAGATCGATCTCACGACCACCAATGCGGACAAGTTGCGCAGCCTTCTTGACCCCTATGTGAAGGGTGGCCGGCGTACTGGCGGCCGTGCTTCCGGAGGGCGCGGCAAGGCGCGTGCCGCGTCCGGTGGCAGCCAGGACACCGCTGCGATCCGTGCGTGGGCGAAGGAGAACGGTTACGAGGTCAACGACCGTGGCCGTGTTCCCGCGTCCATTCGCGAGGCTTACGAGAAGGCCAACGGCTGAGCACACGCGCGTCGCAGCCGGATCCGGTGGCAGTGAGTCGCCACCGTGTCCAGCAGCCGTACGAGATCGGGGGCGCCCCCAAGGCCCCCCATGGCCGACAGTGTCGGCAGCGAGGGCTCGACCTCGCACCCCGGCTCGGGGGGCCGCAGCCACACAGCGGCCCCCTGCAGATAACCCCAGCGGCCCCCGTGACAGCCCCGGCAGTCCCCCTGACGGCCTCGGCCGTCCCCGTGACAGCCCCGGGAGCAGCCCCCGGGATCTCCGGAGCCCCCACCCCCCTCGGGGCCCGCGACGAGCTCCTCGCCGATCCAGCCGGCCGCGTCACCGCCCTGCGGAAGCGGAGCCTCCGTGGAGGCGCTCCCGCCCTCGCCGCCGAGGACCCGCAGATCCAGCGGCACGCCACCCCACTCCAGCCAGTCCAGCACCCCCGGCAGCTCCTCCGCGCTCCCCGGCGCCACCAGCAGCCGCATCCGGTCGCCCTGGACGGCCACCGGAGACCCCGGAACAAGGTGCCGCAGGCCCGCGAGGCCCGCCTCGGCCGGTACGTCCAGGACGTCGAAGCGCGAGCCCACCGACAGGTGGAGCGGGGTGCCCGGCACGGTCGGCCAGCCCAGCTCGTGCTCGTACCACCGCCTCACCCGATCGCCATGATCGGAAGGGCGCCGTGGGGGCGGAACCCAGGGCATCGCGCCAACCATGCCAAGCGAAACCGTCAAAATCGCGTTCGAGTTACGCTGGGTGTTGCTGTTGATGCGCAGTGTGGCGGAAAAGGGGGCGTGTGGGGGTGCGGGGTGGCGCAAGGTTGTTCGCCCGTAGCGGAGGGAACGGGGGCGCACGGCATGGACTGTCAGTGCGAGCGGGTAAGACATCCCTAGTGAGAGGGGGCGACACGCAGGCAAGGCCGTCTCGCGTTCGCCATCGGCGTACTGATGGTGGGGGTAACTGCCTGGCCTGCGGGAACATCGTCTCGCACCATCGGGTTGGAGCAGATGTCGGCGTTCGGGGTCAGGAGGCCATCGACGGTGTCGGCAGTTGGAATGAGCGGTCCCCGCTTGCGGGACTAAGCTGCGGAAGGACAGGGAGGGGAAGTTCCCCCCACTGCCTGACCGCTCTGAGGAGCGATTAACGATGTTCGAGAGGTTCACCGACCGCGCGCGGCGGGTTGTCGTCCTGGCTCAGGAAGAAGCCCGGATGCTCAACCACAACTACATCGGCACCGAGCACATCCTCCTGGGCCTGATCCATGAGGGTGAGGGTGTCGCCGCCAAGGCCCTTGAGAGCCTCGGGATTTCGCTCGAGGCGGTCCGCCAGCAGGTGGAGGAGATCATCGGCCAGGGCCAGCAGGCCCCGTCCGGGCACATCCCCTTCACCCCCCGTGCCAAGAAGGTCCTGGAGCTGTCGCTCCGCGAGGCCCTTCAGCTGGGCCACAACTACATCGGCACGGAGCACATCCTGCTCGGCCTGATCCGTGAGGGCGAGGGCGTCGCCGCCCAGGTCCTGGTCAAGCTGGGCGCAGATCTGAACCGGGTGCGGCAGCAGGTGATCCAGCTGCTCTCCGGCTACCAGGGCAAGGAGACCGCCACCGCCGGCGGTCCTGCCGAGGGCACCCCCTCCACGTCCCTGGTCCTCGACCAGTTCGGCCGGAACCTCACCCAGGCCGCTCGTGAGTCCAAGCTCGACCCGGTCATCGGGCGCGAGAAGGAGATCGAGCGGGTCATGCAGGTGCTGTCCCGCCGTACGAAGAACAACCCGGTGCTGATCGGTGAGCCCGGCGTCGGCAAGACCGCCGTCGTCGAGGGCCTCGCTCAGGCCATCGTCAAGGGCGAGGTGCCCGAGACCCTCAAGGACAAGCACCTCTACACCCTGGACCTCGGCGCGCTCGTCGCCGGCTCCCGCTACCGCGGTGACTTCGAGGAGCGCCTGAAGAAGGTGCTCAAGGAGATCCGCACCCGCGGCGACATCATCCTGTTCATCGACGAGCTGCACACGCTGGTCGGTGCGGGTGCCGCCGAGGGCGCCATCGACGCCGCGAGCATCCTCAAGCCGATGCTGGCCCGTGGTGAGCTGCAGACCATCGGCGCCACCACGCTGGACGAGTACCGCAAGCACCTGGAGAAGGACGCGGCCCTGGAGCGCCGCTTCCAGCCCATCCAGGTCGCGGAGCCGTCCCTGCCGCACACCATCGAGATCCTCAAGGGTCTGCGGGACCGGTACGAGGCGCACCACCGCGTCTCCATCACGGACGAGGCACTGGTCCAGGCCGCCACCCTGGCCGACCGGTACATCTCGGACCGCTTCCTGCCGGACAAGGCGATCGACCTGATCGACGAGGCCGGTTCCCGGATGCGCATCCGCCGGATGACCGCTCCCCCGGACCTGCGCGAGTTCGACGAGAAGATCGCCGGTGTCCGCCGGGACAAGGAGTCCGCGATCGACTCGCAGGACTTCGAGAAGGCGGCCTCCCTGCGCGACAAGGAGAAGCAGCTCCTGGCCGCGAAGGCGAAGCGGGAGAAGGAGTGGAAGGCCGGCGACATGGACGTCGTCGCCGAGGTCGACGGCGAGCTGATCGCCGAGGTCCTCGCCACGGCCACCGGCATCCCGGTCTTCAAGCTGACCGAGGAGGAGTCCTCGCGTCTGCTCCGCATGGAGGACGAGCTCCACAAGCGGGTCATCGGCCAGGTCGACGCCGTCAAGGCGCTGTCGAAGGCGATCCGCCGTACGCGTGCCGGTCTGAAGGACCCGAAGCGTCCGGGTGGCTCGTTCATCTTCGCCGGTCCCTCCGGTGTCGGTAAGACCGAGCTGTCCAAGGCCCTCGCCGAGTTCCTCTTCGGCGACGAGGACGCGCTGATCTCCCTCGACATGTCGGAGTTCAGCGAAAAGCACACGGTGTCGCGTCTCTTCGGCTCGCCCCCCGGTTACGTGGGCTACGAAGAGGGTGGCCAGCTGACCGAGAAGGTCCGCCGCAAGCCGTTCTCCGTCGTCCTCTTCGACGAGGTGGAGAAGGCCCACCCGGACATCTTCAACTCGCTGCTGCAGATCCTGGAGGACGGTCGCCTGACCGACTCCCAGGGCCGGGTCGTCGACTTCAAGAACACGGTCATCATCATGACGACCAACCTCGGCACCCGGGACATCTCCAAGGGCTTCAACCTGGGCTTCGCGGCGCAGGGTGACACGAAGTCCAACTACGAGCGCATGAAGAACAAGGTCTCGGACGAGCTCAAGCAGCACTTCCGGCCCGAGTTCCTCAACCGCGTCGACGACGTGGTCGTCTTCCCGCAGCTGACCCAGGGCGACATCCTGCGGATCGTCGACCTGATGGTCGGCAAGGTGGACGAGCGCCTGAAGGACCGGGACATGGGCATCGAGCTCTCCCAGTCCGCCAAGGAGCTGCTGGCACAGAAGGGTTACGACCCCGTGCTGGGTGCCCGGCCGCTGCGCCGCACCATCCAGCGCGAGATCGAGGACTCCCTGTCGGAGAAGATCCTCTTCGGCGAGCTGCGTCCCGGCCACATCGTGGTCGTGGACACCGAGGGTGAGGGCGACAGCAAGACCTTCACCTTCCGCGGCGAGGAGAAGTCGGCCCTGCCGGACGTCCCGCCGATCGAGCAGGCGGCCGGCGGAGCGGGTCCGAACCTGAGCAAGGACGCGTAACGCCGCACACGTGAGGGGCCGGTGCCGTCGAGGCACCGGCCCCTTTCGCATGCCCGGGCGCTACGACAGCTGGCCGTCGTAGTCCGGCAGCTTGTACGTCTTCTCGGCGTGGCCGCCCGACAGGTCGGTGGTGTTGTTGCCGATGTTGGCGATGATCGTGTAGCCCTTGGACTCGATGTTCACCCGCTGGGCCGTCTTGTAGTCGGCGACGTTCTTGAAGAGGTCGAAAAAGCCGCGGACGTAGAGGCCGTCGACCTCGTAGCCGACCTGCTCCAGGTTCCACTCGGTGGGCAGATGGATGATGCCCGGGCGGGCGGTGACGAAGAAGATGTCGACGCCGCGCTCCTGGGCGTACTGCGCGACGTTCAGGGCGGGCTTGTTGGCCGGCTGCGGGAAGCTGAAGCCGAAGTCGGTCTCCAGCGTGGTGTTGTCGATGTCGAAGACGATCGCCTGCTTCTCGCCCGGCCCGGCCTGGGCGATCCGCTGCTTGAGGTACGGCAGTGCCTGGTCCATCACGGCCTGGCAGTCCCGCTGCCAGGTGGCGTAGTCGACGTCCGCGGCGGCGGTGGCCGCGGCGGTCGAGGCAGTGCTGGCGGCGGCCTCGACGGGGGCGGCGATGGCCACGAGGGCGGCCGCGGCGACGGTGGCGGCGGCGGTGCGGCTCGCCCAAGGGTGGCGTCTTGTCATCTGGGGGGTCCCTTCACGTCCGTACAGGTTCGTACGGGGCCGGCATGTCGTGTGCATGGTCGTGCGTGAGGGTGGCGCGAGGGGAACCGTAGGGTTACTGCACGGTAGGTGTACAGAGGTGTGCGTCACACAACGCCGCGGATTCTGCTCAACGACGGTGCCACCGGGAGGAGTTCGCGTACCCCGGCCGGTACCTCGGTGATGTCGGCGGCCAGGTTGATGGTGACCTCGCGCAGGTCGGGGAACAGGGCGCGCACACCTGAAATGTCCTCGGTGCCGTGGAAGTTGTTGAGGCGCAGCTTGGTGACCCCGGGCAGGGGTGGGCCCTGCCAGCCGACGAGCTCCCAGTTGATGCGCAGTTCCCGCAGGTTCGGGAGCCGGGCGATCTCCTCGTAGTCCTCCGGGTCCAGCGCTTCGTAGAGGGTGGCCAGGCTCAGTGCCCGCAGGGAGCGGAACCGGTGCAGGCCCCGCAGCCCGGTGTGCCGGAGAGCGAGCTTGGTGAAGCGCAGATAGCGCAGCGGCGGTTCCGCCGGAATGGCCTCGTCCAGGGACTCCGCCTCCAGCGGCACGCCGATGTCGAGCGAGTGCAGCGTCGTGGAATCGGCGAGGGCGAACATCGCGCCGGGGCGTACGAGGCCAGGCAGGTCGTGCAACGCCAGCCAGGCGAGCGGGATGCCGGCCAGCGGGCGGAGTTCCCGTACCTCCGGGCACTGGTGGATGGTCAGGTTGGTGAGCTGACGCAGCGCGGTCAGGCAGTTCAGGTCCCGTAGCCGGCCGTTGTTGCGGACACGCAGCTCCCGCACCTTCCGGGGCACCAGACCGGCGCTCAATTCCGCTTCCGTGATGTCGCCGACGACGTCGTTGGCCGCCCGGCCGCCCAGTTCACGCAGCTCACGCAGGTGCTCGCCGGAGTGGGCGGTGAAGAAGAGGTCGTCCTCGTCCAGGTGCGCGATGACGTCGTCGGCGTACCGCCGGGTCCCGAACCGGTGCCAGGTCCAGGACAGTTGGGCTCGCACGTCGAGCGACGGATGGGAGCGGAAGTGGGCGAGGACCGGCACCGCCGCCTCCGTACCGATCAGCGAAGCCGTGATGACGACCGCCCGCGCCTCCTCCTGCCCGAGCCCTTCCGGCCCGGGCAGCAGCTCCAGTGCCAGGGGGCCGACCGAGGCGAGGGCGCGGGCCTCCTCGACCGTCCGGGGCGGGATCAGGGTGGCGGCGTTCCGCTCGACCTCCTCCCGCACCCCGGGATCGATCTCGGTCGCGTGCTCCAGGGACGCCAGCGCGAGCAGCCCTACCCGGGCGCGTGCCGCGCCCTCCAGCCGGTGCGTCGAGGCCACCAACTCGCCCAGCAGCTGCGCCCGCTCCCGGGGACGGGCATGGGCCACCGCCATCCGGATCACGTCCGCCCACTGCTCGTCCGCCGCGCCCCGCACCAGCAGGCCGAAGTCCCCGTCCTCCACCGCCGCCTTCGCGCCCAGGTAGTCCTGGAAGGTGCGGTGGACGAACTCCACGGTGCCGGGGGACGGTTCGCGGAGCAGGCCGCTGCGGACCAGCAGATGCCTCAGGATCGCCGGGGCGTCGCCCTGCGAGGCCGCCGCCGGGAGGGACGGGAGGACGTCGGCGACCAGGCGCTCGGCCCGCTCGCGGTCCATCTCGGACTGGTCGTTGCGGATCAGCCAGTACGCGAGCCGCTGGAGCAACTGGATCTGGGGGAGCTCGGTGAGGTGGATGCCGCCGGGCCCGGCCATGTCCCGCTCCTCGTCCCGCCGTGCCAGCAGCATCGACAGGGCGGCGTCGTACAACTCCTGGCGGCCGTGAGGGAGATAGCCCCGCCGGTCCCGGTGCAGGGCGCAGATCAGACCGCACATCAGGGGGTTGGTGGCGAGGCGGCCCAGGTCGGGCTTGGTGCGGACGGCGTCGAGGAGCGTGCGTTCGTAGGCGTCGAGGCGGTCGCGGTCCTCGGGGGCGTCGGCGCGGGCGGCGGTGTGCCAGCGCGTGACGAAGGCGGCCACGTCGTCCGTGTTCATCGGGGTCAGCGTCAGCTCGGTGAAGCCGTCGGGCGCGAGCCAGTCCTCCCGTACGGCTGAGGGACGGGAGGTGACCAGCCACTGGTTGCCGGGATAGACGTCCAGCAGGTCGCGCAGCCAGCGGCGGGTGCGTTCACGCTCGCGTTCCGGGATCTCGTCGATGCCGTCCACCAGAAGCAGTCCCCGGCCCGCGCCGAGCACGTGGTCCGCCCAGCCGTCCGGCTGGTTCGCGTGGAAGGGGACGCGTACGGCGGACAGGAAGGCGTCGGGTGCCGGGAGGCCGTCGGGGCGGCGGACCAGGGTGCGCAGCGGCAGGACGAACGGGACGCGGTCGCCGCGCGCGCCCCGGGCCGCGGTGACCGCGACCCACTGGACGAGCGTGGTCTTGCCGGAGCCGGCCACCCCGCGCAGCAGCACGCGGTCGTGCTCGGCGAAGGCCTGTTCGGCGGGGAGCGTGAGGGTGGCCGAGGGCAGGCCGTCGGGGCCGGCCGTCTCGCCGTCGGCGGCCGGGCGCAGGGCCTGGAGACTGAGGTAGGCGGCGTCGAGGGGCCAGCGGTCGGGGGAGTTGACCAGGTCGATGCCGTAGATGGTGAGGTGGCCGTGCTTCGTGGTGACGTACGTCATATAGCGTTGCTCGAAGGCGCTGTCGGAGGCCGGTGCGGTGCGGGCGAGCAGGGCGTCGATCTTGCCGACCAGCTCGCGCTGGCGGCGGGACTGCTCGACCAGGGTGCGGGCGACGAAGGTCGAGCGCTGGGTGAAGAAGTGCAGGATGTGCAGGCATGCGGTGGTGAGCGTGCCGAGGTAGAAGTGGGCCGCGTCGAGGGAGAGCTCGCGGTCCGGCGTGCCGCTCGCGGCGCGCAGCCGTGCGGCCAAGGCCTCGTGGCCGAGCTCGACCGCCTGTACGTCGGTCATGTCCAGCTCGCCGAGGGCGTACAGGGTGTCGGCGAGGGCGTGCGCCACGGGCTCTTCCTCGGCCGTCGGCAAGCGGCGCTCCCCGCCGCCCTTCTGCGCCTGCCGGACCAGCTCCGTGGCCAGCTGGGTGAGGTCCCCGCGGTCCAGTCGCCGCTTCTCGCCGCGGAACGAGACGTACGAGGAGATCCGCACCGGCCGTTCCACGAGCCCGGCGCCCGTGCCCTCGGTCACGAACAGCTTCTTCACGAGCGGCACGGCCACGGCCGACGCCAGCCGCACGCCGATGACCGACGGTTCCACCCGGCCTCCCCCTGAGCCCTGTTGGCAGGAGACAGCAGAGTAGCGCCGGTCACATTCCGGGGTGCCGGGAGCCTGCCCGCCGGTGACATGCCGCACAGGCGATTTGTCCGGTACTAACCGGAATAGGGGTGGGATGGATTTGGACAAACGGGACTTTCCACTCACAACTCACGTGTCGGAAAGCCTACTTCAGGCCAACCATTCGAAATGTCGGCACTGTCAAGAGTCCCGGTGATGCGCCCGAATCTACTAGGTTCCGTAGTAGGTCACACGTTTTGGCCTGACCGGGCGCGACAGGTACCAAGGGATGGCCCGCCCGGCAAAAGGCTTTTGCGCCGAGCGGTTCCTTCTGTCCCCGTCCCATGAGGTTTCGCATGTTCACGCGTGTCACGTCCCGTTCGTCCCGTACGCCCCAGCTCCGCACTCGCGCGGCCGTGCTGGCCGCCGGTATCGGCGCCTCGGTCGTGCTGGGGGCCGGGGTCGCGGCCGCCGCCAACACCTCCACGGCCGCTGCCACGACCGCCACCACCGGTGTCGCGCACGCCGTTGAGGCGCAGGCCGCGGCTCAGGCGAAGGCGGCCACGGTCGCCGCCGCCAAGAAGGCGAACGCCAAGTCGGTCGCCGCGAAGAAGGCCGTCGGCTGGACCGCCCCGGTCAAGGGCTACAGCCTCAGTGCCAGCTACGCCCAGGCCGGCGGCATGTGGCAGTCCACTCACAGCGGGCAGGACTTCGCCGTCGCCACCGGCACCAAGGTCATGGCCGCGCACGGCGGTACGGTCGTCAAGGCCGGCGGCAACGGCGCCGGTGACGGCCCCGCGTACGGCAACGCCGTCGTCATCAAGCACGGCAACGGCACCTACTCGCAGTACGCCCACCTCTCGCGCATCGACGTGAAGGTCGGTCAGATCGTCGCCGGCGGTCAGCGCATCGCCCTGTCCGGCAACACCGGCAACTCCAGCGGCCCGCACCTGCACTTCGAGATCCGCACCTCCGCCAACTACGGCACGGCGATAGACCCGGTCGCCTTCCTGCGGACCAAGGGCATCACCCTCTGAGCGAGGGTGACCTAGGGCGCACCCCTGTGCGCCTGCGTCACCATGTCGACGGCGACTTCGAGGATGGCTTCGCGCTTCTCCTCGGGGTCGCCTTCGAGTTCCTGCATCACGAACACCATCCCGGCGTGCAGCGTGAAGATGGCGCTCACGCACCGGACCTGGTCGGCCAGGGTGGCGTCCCGGTCGATGATGATGTGACGCAGGCCCTTCATGCGTTCCTTGAAGAGGTCGCCGATGCGCAACTCCCGTACCGTCGCCTGGTTCTCGTGCATGAAGCGGAACAGCGGCCCGGCGGCGGTGAGGTACTCGCTGTAACGCCGTACGATCTGCTGCTTCGTCTCCAGGGTGTGCGGCTGGTGGCGGCCCCACTCGATCAGTTCGTCGATCGGCTGCATCACGTCGTCGAAGATGCCGACCAGGATCTCTTCCTTGGTCTTGAAGTGGTAGTAGAGCGCCGCCTTGGTCACGTCCAGGCGCTCGGCGATCTCGCGCAGCGATGTCTTCTCGTAGCCCTGCTCGGCGAAGAGGTCCAGGGCCACGTCCTGGATGCGCTGGCGGGTATCGCCCCGTCGGCGCTGCTTGGTGCCGTCCATCCTGCCGCCCGTCCTCGCGCTTGCCCGGCCACTCCCTGGCAAGGAAAAACTTACTTGACGCCCGACTAGTTCGCGAGCTACGTTCTCGCGGTAACTAGCCGGGCGGCAAGTAAGTTGGGGGAGCGGTGCAAGAGGGGAAGCAACCGAGGAGCGTGCGGGTGGTCCTGCTCGCCCTGATGATCGCGATGATGCTCGCGATGCTCGACAACATGATCATCGGTACGGCGATGCCGACGATCGTGGGCGATCTGGGCGGCCTGGAACACCTGTCCTGGGTGGTGACCTCATACACCCTGGCGACCGCCGCCTCCACCCCGATCTGGGGCAAACTCGGCGACATGTACGGGCGCAAGGGCGTCTTCCTGAGCTCGATCGTGCTCTTCCTGATCGGCTCGGTGCTCAGCGGCATGGCCCAGGACATGGGGCAGCTGATCGCGTTCCGGGCCGTGCAGGGGCTGGGCGCCGGCGGTCTCATGGTCGGCGTCATGGCGATCATCGGTGACCTGATACCGCCCCGGGAGCGCGGCAAGTACCAGGGCATGATGGCCGGCGTCATGGCGCTGGCGATGATCGGCGGCCCGCTGGTCGGCGGCACCATCACCGACCACTGGGGCTGGCGCTGGACCTTCTACATCAACCTGCCGCTCGGCGCGGTGGCGCTGATCGCCATCACCGCCGTGCTGCATCTGCCGAAGAAGCGCTCCGAGGCCCGGATCGACTACCTGGGCGCAGCGCTGCTGACCGTCGGCATCACCGCGATCGTGCTCGTCACCACCTGGGGCGGTACGGAGTACGCCTGGACGTCGGCCGTGATCATGGAGCTGATCGGGCTCGGCGTCGCCGCGCTGGCAGGGTTCGTCTTCCGGCAGACGCGGGCCGCCGAGCCGATCCTGCCGCTGCACATCTTCCGCAGCCGGAACTTCACGCTGATGTCCTTCATCGGGTTCGTCGTCGGCTTCGTGATGTTCGGCGCGACCCTCTTCCTGCCGCTCTACCAGCAGTCCGTGCAGGGAGCGTCCGCGACCAACTCCGGACTGCTGCTGCTGCCGATGCTGGGCGCGATGCTCGTCATGTCGATGGTGGCCGGGCGGGTGACCACGCAGACCGGGCGCTACAAGCTGTTTCCGGTGGCGGGCGGTGCGCTGATGGTCGTCGGCCTGTATCTGCTGTCCCTGATGGACACGGAGACCTCGCGGCTGACGTCCGGCGTGTACATGGCCGTGGTCGGGCTCGGCATGGGCTGCCTGATGCAGATCACCATGCTGATAGCGCAGAACAGCGTGGAGATGAAGGACATGGGCGTCGCGTCCTCCTCCACCACCCTCTTCCGTACCCTCGGCTCCTCCTTCGGTGTCGCGATCATGGGCGCGCTCTTCAACCACCGGGTCCAGGACGAGATGGCCCGGCGGGCCGGCGCACTGGGCTCCAGGATGACCGAGCAGTCCGCCCAGCTGGACGCCGCGAGCCTGGCCAAGCTGCCGGAGGCGGCCCGCGAGGCGTACCAGTACGCGGTGACGTCCGGGACGCACGGGGCCTTCCTGCTGGGCGCGGTGGTGGCCGTGCCGGCACTGATCGCGGCGGTGTTCGTGAAGGAGGTTCCGCTGAAGGGGGCGGGGCCGAAGGACGAGGCGGAGCCGGCGGTGGCGCCGGTGACTGAAGCGGTCTGAGTCTCCGGTGGGTGCGGGGTGCGGAGGGCCCAAGGCGGGGTGCGGGGTAAGGCGTCGGCGGGCGATGCGCCGGCGGCCGGTCGCGGAGCCCGGCCGTGATGTCGGTGCCCCGTGTCACCATCGGTCCATGGACAAGACACGTCAGCTGCGGCTGGCGAAGGACGCGATGGACCGTGACTGGGCCGACCCCGCACTCGACCTGGCCGCGGTCGCCGCGCACGCCGGGTACTCGCGGTACCACTTCGTCCGCGCCTTCAAGGAGGCGTACGGCGAGACACCCGGCCAGTACCTCACCCACCGCCGGATCGAGCGGGCCGAGGACCTGCTGCGCGCCGCCGACCTCACCGTGACGGAGATCTGCACCCTGGTCGGCTTCAGCAGCCTCGGCACCTTCTCGACCCGCTTCAAGGCGCGGACCGGCCTGACGCCGAGCGAGTACCGGACGACGCACGTCCGCAGCGGGGCGGCCCTGATACCCGGGTGCTACGCGATGCTATGGGCCGGCGGCTTCCCGCGCCGCGCGCCGGTGGAGCCGGTGACGGCGCTGTGAGGGCTCCCAAGCAGACCACCGGAGTCCTGACCGCCCATGCTGGGGCGGCGGCGCGCCGCTCCAGCATGGGCGGTCAGCGGCGCCACGCCGACAGCGGCCGCGTCTTGAACGGGTCGACCGACCTCGTACTCCACCTCGCCGGGCAGCGCGACCTCACCGTCCGGCCGGTGCCGCCGAAGGGGCCCACGAGCCTTCCTGGCATGTTCCGGCCGTCTACGGCGAGGTGCGCGGCGCCGGGCACCTGAGCTCCTCCGGGGACGGCGGGGCCGTCGCCGGGGCCGCGAAAGGCTGGTCGGTGTCGGTGTCGGTGTCGGTGTCGGTGTCGGCGTCGGTATCGATATCGGTGTCGGCGTCACAAGAAGCTTGCGCGCGGCCTCGTGGCGTACGGGCGGCTGCCCGCGTCAGCGCGGCAAATCCGCCGCGCGTAGCGCGAGGGCCCAGCCCAGTCGGGCCTCCCCCGACTCCGAAGGCCAGCCCGTGAGTTCGACGATCCGGACAATGCGATTGAGGACCGTGTTGCGGTGGCAGCAGAGCTCCTCGGCGGCCCGCAGGGCGGAGCAGCCGGCGTCCAGCCACACCCGCAGGGTGCGCAGCAGCACCGGAGCTTCGGAGCCGCACCTCAGAACGCCGTCCAGGTAGCGGGCGACCAGGCGCTCGGCTATCTCCGGGTCACCGGTCAGTGCCGCCTCCACCAGGCGTTCGTCGAGCTGCGCCACCACTCCGCTGCTCGGCGGCAGCGTGCGCAGGGCACGTTCCGCCAGCCGCAGGGCAGTGCCGGCCGCGGCCAGTTCCTCGAACGGCGGGGAGATCCCCGCCGTGCCGCCCAGCTCCCCGCGCAGCACCCGCGTCAACTCGTACGGCTCGGCGGAACCGAGCCGCACGAGGCCCGCGTACCGCTCGGCCCGGGGACGCCAGAACGACCACATGCCCGCCGCCTGCAGCGCCGGCACCGGGTGGGGCGGCGCCGCCGGATCCTGGTCGGCCACCACCACGGCGAAGTGGTCGCGCGGGGGCAGACCGAGAGCCGCCGCTGCCGCGGCGGCCACCGCCGGATCACTGCCGCGGCCCTCCAGGAGAGCCTCGAAGAGGGCGCCGCGCCGCGAGTCCTGACGGTGGCGCAGGTCCAGCTGGGTGAGCCGGTACGCATCCGACATCACCGTCGAGAAGCGGTCGATGGTCTCCCACAGCGCGCCCGCCACCTCCAGGACCAGGTCCTGGTCGGCCGCCGCCGGGCCGCGCAGCGGCTCCGCCATCGCCTGCCACAGCACCCGGCCGCCGCGCCGGTAGGCCTGGAGCACGCTGTCCAGCGGCATGCCCTGCTCCGCCCGCCGCCGCCCGGTCTCGGTGGCGGCGGCCTCGATGTCGCCGACGCTCGTCGGCAGCCCGCCGAAGTCCTCCAGCGCGAGTACGAGGTTGTCGCGGCAGACGGCGCGCAGTTCGGTGAGCGAGACCGGGCGGCCGGAGGCGTACGCCGGGCTGTGCGCGCGGATGTCCGCCACCACCTTGCCGGTGAGGCGGTCGATGTCCGCGAGCAGCGTGTGCGCCAACCGGGAGCGCAGCGACAGTTCCCCATCGGTCATGGCGGCACATTAGGCGTCCGCATCGGCTTGGGAGACGGCGAGGTGCATCCGCCCACGCCGTCCCCCCGGATGCTGGGCAACCGCACATGGATCGCGGCAGCCCGGGCCGTACCGGATGCCGACGGCGTCACACCGGACACTCGCGCCTCTGCCGGCGGTCCGGCACTGAGCAATTCCGGAGAAGCGCACCGGCCCCCGCCCTGCCTACCGTGACGAACGCAAGCCGTTACCCGACGCGGGAGAGCAGAGCGATGATCACCGGCCTGGGCATCACCACCGTGTGGACCTTCGACCAGCAGCGCACCAAGGCCTTCTTCACGGAGAAGCTGGGATTCGAGGTGCGCAGCGAGGTGCCGATGGGTGACATGCGGTGGGTCACCGTGGGCGCCGAGGAGCAGCCGGACGTGGAGCTGGCCCTGATGAGCCTGGACGGTCCCGGGCTCGACGCCGAGTCCTCCGAGGCGCTGAAGAAGCTGGTCAGCAAGGGCGTCATCGGCGCGGGCGCGCTCCGCACGGACGACTGCCGGGGCGACTACGAGACGTTCCGGGCGCGCGGGGTGGAGTTCCTCCAGGAGCCGCAGGAGCGGCCGTACGGCATCGAGGCGATCTTCCGCGACGACAACGGGAACTGGTACTCCCTGACGCAGCGCAACGAGGAGCTGGACTTCTCGAAGGACTTCGGCCGCTGACCCGGCCCCGAGCCCCGCCCGTCGCGTCCGCCCCCCGTACAGCAGGCCTATTCGGCCAGGACCGGATAGCTGCCCGTGTTCGTCGGCGCGTGCTCCGGCAGCCAGAGGACGGCGACCGCGCCCTCGGCCGGTATGCGGTCCGCGGCGCCCGGGGGGCGGACGTTGCGGAAGGTCAGGCGGGCGCCCAGCACCCTGGCCTGGCCGGCCGCGATGGTCAGGCCCAGGCCGTGGCCGACACCGGCGCGGTCCATGCTGCCGGTGCGGAACCGGCTCGGGCCCTGTGCCAGCAGGTCCTCGGGGAAGCCCGGCCCGTGGTCGCGGACGCGGATCACCCGGCCCTCGACGGTGACCTCTATGGGCGGCTTGCCGTGCCGGGCGGCGTTGGCGAGCAGGTTGAACAGCACGCGCTCCAGGCGGCGCGGGTCGGTCGTCACCTCCGACTCGTGCACCACCTGTACGGCGATCCCGGCGTCCTTCGTCGCCACCCGCCGGGCGACGAACTCGCCCAGCATGATGTCCTGCAGCTCGGCCCGCTCGGAGGCACCGTCGAGCCGGGCCACCTCCAGCACGTCCTCGACCAGCGTGCGCATGGCCTTCGCCCGGTCCAGCACCAGCTCGGTGGGGCGGCCCGGCGGCAGCAGCTCGGCCGCGGTCAGCAGCCCGGTCACCGGGGTGCGCAGCTCGTGCGCGATGTCGGCGGTCACCCGCCGCTCCGCCTCCAGCCGCTGCTGCAACGCGTCCGCCATCGCGTCCACGGCCCGCGCCAGGTCGTCGGTCTCGTCCCGGACGACCCCGCCGATGGCCTCGCGCACCCGCACGTCCGGCTCGCCCTTGGCGACCTGGTTCGCCGCGGAGGCCGCCTTGCGCAGCCGGCGCGACAACTGTCCGCCGACGAGCACGCCGAGCGCGCTGCCGCCGAGGACCACCGCGATGGAGCCGATGACCAGCGCCTGGTCGAGGTCCTTGAGGATGTCCGTGCTGCGGTCCGTGAACCCGGTGTGCAGGGACAGCACATGCCCGTCCTTGAGCGGCACCGCGGCCCAGATGTCCGGCCCGCCACCCGGCCGGTCGGTCACGTACGTCGCCCGGCGCCCGGCCTTGACCTTGGCGCGCAGCGCGGACGGCAGGTCCGGATCGTCGATCTTGATGTCGGGGAAGTTGGGCCGCCCGGACAGCTCGTAGTTGCGCTGGGCGATCTGCACCCGCTCGTCGGCGAGGTCGCGCGCGTTGTCCAGCATCGAGACCCGGGCGGCGTTGTGCACGACCAGACTGAGCACGATCGCGATCAGCGCGCCGACCAGCGCGATCGCCGCGCTGAGCTTCCACCTGAGTCCCGTACGGATGCCCGTACGCCGCACGCGCGCCCCCACCAGGCGCCGGGTGATCCCCCGCATCTGCGTGTCCCGTCCCGCCCTCAGGCCTTCAGCTTGTAGCCGAAGCCGCGAACCGTCTCGATCCGGTCCTGACCGATCTTCGTTCGCAGCCGCTGCACATGGACGTCGACGACGCGGGTGTCCCCGCCCCAGCCGTAGTCCCAGACCCGCTCCAGCAGCTTGTCCCGGGACAGCACGGTGCCCGGCGCCGAGGAGAACTCCAGCAGCAGCCGCATCTCGGTCGGGGTGAGCGCCACCGGCCGGCCGGCCTTGCGCACCTCCATGCCCTCGGTGTCGACCTGCAGGTCACCGAAGATCAGCACCCCGCCGTTCGCCGAGGCGTCCGCGTCCTCCGGGCGGCCCGCCGCGCCGCCGCTCGCGTGCCCGAACCGGCGCAGCACCGCCCGGATCCGCGCCACCAGCACGGCGCCGTCGAACGGCTTGGTCACGTAGTCGTCCGCGCCCGCCTCCAGTCCGAGCACCACGTCGATCGAGTCGGCCCGCGCCGACAGCATGATCACCGGGACGGTCGACTCGTCGCGGATACGGCGGCACAGACTGACCCCGTCGAGGCCGGGCACCATGACGTCCAGCAGGGCGATGTCGGGCCGGTTCGCGCGGAAGGCCTCCAGCCCCGACAGTCCGTCGGGCATGGCGGTGACCGCGAAGCCGTCGCGCTCCAGGGCGAGCTGGGTGGCCTCGCGGATGACATCGTCGTCCTCGACGAACAGGACGTGGGTCTGGTCTGCCATCCGTGCTCTCAGTCCGTATCCGTTGGTTCGGTACTCGGTACCCGGTCTCGTGCCGGTCCCGGGCCGGTCAGTTGCTCTCGGGCGCCGGGGTCGGTTCCGGGCCGACGACCGTGCTGTAGTCGTTGCGCGTGCGGTACTCCTCGGTGAAACGGCCCGCCGTCCAGCGGTACGTGATCACGTTCTCGCCGGACGGGCTCGACACCGGGTCGCCGCGCTCGTAGACCTGCTTGGTGACCACCAGGTCGCCGCGGTCTATCTCGGCGTAGACCGGAGGCTCCTCGGCCTGGAAGACGTTCTCGTAGGTGCCCTTCTCCTCGCGATACACATACGAGCCGATGCCGACGACGTCACTGCAGGTCACGACATTGACGACGACGTCCTCGGCGCTCCCGCCGGTCAGATCGCCGTAGGACAGGTCGACCGGGTACTCGTCGGCGACGCACGGCTTCAGGACGCGCTTGACCGCCGCCGAGACCTGCGGATCCGCCTGCAGCAGCTTGACCGCCGTGGCCCGGGTCAGGCTTCTGGACGGCGGCACCGCGGAGACCGGGGCGGCCGGGCTCACCGCCGTGCCCGCCACCGGCTCGTCGTGCGCCGGTCCCTCGTCCCGGGCACCGGTGCCGCCCGTCGCGCAGGCGGACAGTAAAAGGCTGAGGGCGGTGAGCACGGACGCCGCCGTGGTCACCGCCTGGAAGGTACCTCGGGCCGGGGTGAGCCCGGGGCCGGTGTCGACACCGGCCCTGCCGGTCAGGCCGCGCAACGCTCCCGCTCCTCACGCTCCAGCGCGCGTGCGTCCAGATCGCGGGCCTCCAGCTCCTCGCGGAGCCGGGCGAGCGCCCGGTGCAGCGTGCTCTTGACCGTTCCGGCCGACATGCCGAGGGCGGCGGCCGTCTCCTCCGTGGACATCTGCTCCCAGTGTCGCAGCACGACCACACTGCGCTGCTTGGGGGCGAGCACCTTCATGACGTCCATCAGCAGGGCGCGGTCCGCGTGCTGCTCCGAGGAGTCGTCCACGCACGACTCGGGGAGCTGCTCGGTGGGAACCTCCTCCAGCTTCCGGGCCCGCCACCACTCGGTCCGCGTGTTGATCATGACTCGGCGCAGATAGGCGTCCGCGAGCCGCTTGTCGGCTATGCCGTCCCAGCGGCCGAACGTCCGCGCCAGTGCCGTCTGGAGCAGGTCCTGGGCGTCGACCGGGTCCGGGACCAGCCGCCGGGCACTGCGCAGCAGCGCGTCCTGCCGGGTGCGGACGTACTCCTCGAACCCGAGCACCTCGCCCACGTCACCCTGCGCCATGATCAACCGCCTCCATCCCCGTTTTCCTTGGCTGTGCCCCCCTGCCGGGCACGGAAATGAAGCTACGGAGGCGTTGTCACGGGGCTGTGCGAAGCAGCCTGCGGTGAACGCTCGGCTGTCCGTCGGTTGTGTAACGGAAGTAGGAAACGGTTAAAAGGTCAGGGCAGTTGAGGCGGTTATGGGCCGCTTTGGGTGGTGGAGGAGCGGTCCGCGCTGTGACATGAAGGGGCGCCGGCTTATGTTCCCGCTGTGCGTCAGCTCAGCGGCAGCCGGTACAGGCCGCCTGGCAGCGGCTCCACCAGACCGTCGGAGACCAGGCCGTCCAGGGCGCGGGCGCGCTGGACGGGCTCGTGCCACACGCGGTCCAGACGCGCCTGCGGGACGGGCGCGTGCGCCTCGCGCAGCACGGCCAGCAGCTTGCCCCGCACCTGGCGGTCCGTGCCGGCGTACGTCTGGGCGCGCCGCGGCGGGCCCTCGTGCTCCGGCTTGCCCGCCAGCCGCCACGCGCACTGCGCGGCGATCGGGCAGTGGTGGCAGCTCTCGTTCTTGGCCGTGCAGACCAGCGCGCCCAGCTCCATCGAGCCCGCGGCCCAGCGGGCGGCGATCGCCTCGTCGTCCGGGAGCAGGGCCCTGGCCAGCCTGCGCTCGGCGGCCGTCGTCGCGTTCGGCGGGTACTGCACGCCGGTGACCGCGCGGGCGAACACCCGGCGGACGTTGGTGTCGAGCACGGCGTGGCGCTGTCCGTAGGCGAACGACGCCACCGCCGCCGCGGTGTACTCGCCGATGCCGGGCAGCGCGAGGAGCTGCCCGTGGTCGGTGGGTACGTCGCCGCCGTGCCGTTCCGTTATGGCCACGGCGGCGCCGTGCAGACGCAGGGCGCGGCGCGGGTAGCCGAGCCGGCCCCAGGCGCGGACGGCCTCGCCGGGGGCCTCCGTGGCGAGGTCGGCCGGACGCGGCCAGCGGGCCAGCCACTGCTCGTAGATGGGCAGCACGCGGTTGACCGGGGTCTGCTGGAGCATGAACTCGCTGACCATCACGCCCCACGCGCCGGCCTCCGGCCGCCGCCAGGGCAGGTCGCGCGCGTGCTCGTCGAACCAGGCGATGACGGGGGAGTGGAGGTCCTCCCCGCTCGGGGAGCCGGTGACGGCCTCGGCGGGGCTGGTGTGCGGGGGCTTCGTGGGAGCAGTCATGGCAGTTCCGATCCTGCCATGCCGGTGCGGATCGGCCGTGCTGCTGCGAAGCGTTTCGCGGGCCGGCAGACACGGGCTCGGGGCGCGGGGCCGGAGGCGACCGTGCCCCCCCGCCGTGCCCCCGCATCCAACTGTCGTACGGCCGCACGGCGTTTCCGGGATGATGATCCGGAAAAGTTGTGGCTCCAGGCGGCGGGTGGGGCCGGTGACGCCACCGATCTCTCGTACAGTTTGCGCCGTGGGATCTCTGCGCAATCCGGTCGGGCCGCTTCCCTCCTCCATCTACTGGCGACGGAGGGTGATCATGCTGTCCGTGGTCGCCCTGCTGGCCCTGCTGGTCACCTGGGTCGTGACCTCCGGTGGCGGCGGTGGGAGCGGCAACGGCGCAGGGGGCTCCGACGGCAAGAATCCCGCGCCCTCCATCACGCCGGGGCCGTCCGGTTCCGGTCCCGCGATCAGCGAAGCGCCGGGCGGACGTGACGAGTCGGGCGACGAGGGCTCCGGCGGGAGCGACGCCGGGGACGGATCGGACGACGGTACGGGTGACAGCGCCGGCGCGGGTTCGGGGGACGGCGAGGGGGCCGGCGGCTCGGACGGTGCGGGCGCCGGCGGTTCGGGTGCGGACTCCTCCGGCGGTGGCGTCGGTACGGGCGACGCGCTGCCGGCCGGGTCCTCACTGCCCAACTGCGCCCCGAACACTGTGACGTTGACCCTGCGCAGCGTGCGCAACGCCTACTCGCCCGACGAGACGCCGGCGTTCCGGCTGACGGCGAAGAACACCTCCGGCGGTGACTGCAAGGTCGATCTGGGGCCGAAGGGCACGGTGCTGACGGTCACTCAGGCCGGGGGTGACGACGACGCGTACTGGTCGTCGGCCGACTGCCCCAAGGGCTCCGGGAGCCTGCTGTACCGGGTGCCGGCGGGCAGGAGCATCACGTACACCGTGGAGTGGGACCGCAAGCCGAGCGCCCCCGAGTGCGGTACGCCTCCGGCGGGAGTGGCCGGGGCGGGGACCTATCTGCTGGAGGGCAAGGCGGCGGGGTTCGGGACGCTGCGGGCTTCGTTCGTGCTGGACGCCGACTGACCGCTGCGCTTGGCCGGAGGCCGGTGCCGTCAGGTGCGGGCCGTTGTGGCCGGGAGCGGCTGCGGCTGGGGCCGCGGTCGCGCCGTGCGTCGGGTGCGGGTTCGCCGTGGCTGGTCGCGCGGTTCCTCGCGCCCCTGGGAGGCGTGGCCCGTCGGGGCGTTGCCCAGGGCGGCGCTAGACGTAGCGTTCCAGGATCGACGACTCCGCCAGGCGGGACAGGCCCTCGCGGACGCTGCGGGCGCGGGCCTCGCCCACGCCGTCCACCGTCTGGAGGTCGTCGACGCTCGCGGCGAGCAGCTTCTGGAGGCCGCCGAAGTGCTCGACCAGCCGGTCGATGATGGCGCCCGGCAGCCGCGGCACCTTGGCCAGCAGCCGGAAGCCGCGCGGTGAGACCGCGGAGTCGAGGGCCTCGGGGGAGCCGGTGTAGCCCAGAGCCCGGGCCACCGTCGGCAGCTCGAGCAGCTCGGCATGGCTGAGCGCGTCCAGCTCGGCCAGCGCCTCGTCCACCGTGCGCGAGCGCTTGGCCGTGGGCTCGGGGACGTAGTCCCGGACGACCAGCTCGCGCTCGGGCTCCACTCCGGCGATCAACTCGTCCAGCTGGAGTGCGAGCAGGCGTCCGTCGGTGCCCAGCTCCACCACGTACTCGGCGATTTCGGTCGCGATCCGTCGCACCATCTCCAACCGCTGCGCCACCGCCGAGACGTCCCGGACCGTCACCAGGTCCTCGATCTCCAGCGCGGACAGCGTGCCCGCGACCTCGTCCAGGCGGAGCTTGTAGCGCTCCAGGGTGGCGAGCGCCTGGTTGGCGCGGGAGAGGATCGCGGCCGAGTCCTCCAGGACGCGGCGCTGCCCGTCGACGTAGAGGGCGATCAGCCGCATGGACTGGGAGACCGAGACCACCGGGAAGCCGACCTGTTTGCTGACGCGGTCCGCGGTGCGGTGGCGGGTGCCGGTCTCCTCGGTCGGGATCGTCGGGTCGGGGAGCAGCTGCACGCCCGCCCGGAGGATCTTCGACAGGTCGGAGGAGAGCACGATGCCGCCGTCCAGCTTGCACAACTCGCGCAGCCGGGTGGCCGTGAACTCGACATCCAGGACGAATCCACCCGTACACATGGACTCGACGGTCTTGTCGGAGCCGAGCACGATCAGGCCGCCGGTGTTGCCGCGCAGGACGCGCTCCAGGCCGTCCCGCAAGGGCGTGCCGGGGGCGACGGCGCTCAGCGAGGCGCGCATCAGGCCATCGGAACCGGCACTCCCGCCGTACTTTCCGGGAGCTGCTGCCCGGTCGTTGGCTGCCACTGCACTCCTCCGGTCGCAGGTTGTGGGGCGCTCCCGGATCCGCACGCGGTTCGTACGGACGGGCGAGACCAGGGCAAAGTCTACCGGCGGTCCTCCGCGTCCTGGGGGGCCTCTCGGCGACGGGAGCGGGGCAGCACCCTCAGGGCGTCCCCTATGTCCGCGACTTCCAGCACCTTCATACCGGCCGGGACCTTCCCCGGGTCGCCCGGCACGAGGGCGTGCGTGAAGCCCAGCCGGTGCGCCTCGGCGAGCCTGCGCTGGACGCCGGTGACCCGTCGGACCTCGCCTGCGAGGCCGACCTCGCCGATCGCGACGAGGTTCTTCGGCAGCGGGGTGTCGCTGGCGGCGGAGGCCAGCGCCAGGGCGATGGCGAGGTCGGCGGCCGGCTCGGAGAGCTTCACCCCGCCGACCGTCGCGGAGTAGATGTCCCGCTTGCCCAGGGCGCTGATCCGCCCGCGCTGCTCCAGCACCGCGAGCATCATCGAGACGCGGGAGGTCTCCAGGCCGGAGGTCGTACGGCGCGGGGAGGGGATCTGGGAGTCGACCGTGAGTGCCTGGACCTCGGCCACCAGGGGGCGGCGGCCCTCCAGGGTGACGGTCAGGCAGGTGCCCGGGACCGGTTCGGCGCGACGTGTCAGGAAAAGTCCGCTCGGGTCCGCAAGGCCCGTGATGCCCTCGTCGTGCAGTTCGAAGCAGCCGACCTCGTCCGTGGTGCCGTAGCGGTTCTTGACGCCTCGCACGAGCCGCAGGCGGGCGTGCCGGTCACCCTCGAAATGCAGCACGACGTCGACGAGGTGCTCCAGGAGGCGGGGGCCCGCGATCGCGCCGTCCTTGGTGACATGGCCCACCAGGAGCGTGGACATGCCGCGTTCCTTGGAGGCGCGGATCAGGGCGCCGGCCACCTCGCGCACCTGCGCCATGCCGCCGGGCGCGCCGTCGATCTCGGGGGAGGCCACCGTCTGCACCGAGTCCATGATCAGCAGTGACGGCTTCACCGCGTCCAAGTGACCCAGTACGGCGGACAGATCGGTCTCGGCGGCGAGATAGAGGTGGTCGTCGATGGCGTTGATGCGGTCGGCGCGCAGCCGGACCTGGCTCGCCGACTCCTCGCCGGTCACATAGAGGGTGCGGTGCTCGTCGCTGGCCGCCTTGGCCGCCACGTCCAGCAGCAGCGTCGACTTGCCGACGCCGGGCTCGCCCGCGACCAGCACCACCGCGCCGGGCACCAGACCGCCGCCGAGCACCCGGTCCAGCTCGGGCACACCGGTGGAGCGCGCGGTCGCCTGCCGGCCGTCGACCTGACCGATGGGCAGCGCGGACGTCGTGACGCGCCCCGGCGTCGTGGTTCGTACCGCCGGCGTGCCGTACTCCTCGATCGTGCCCCAGGCCTGGCACTCGGGGCAGCGACCGAGCCATTTGGCCGTCTGCCAGCCGCATTCGGTGCAGCGGTAGGACGGACGGTCCTTGGTGGTCTTCGTACGGGCAGCCATGGACGGAACCGTAGCCGCCGGCACTGACAGCCGCGGTACGGGCCTCGTGAAGCGGCACGTTGCGTGCCCCCGGTTCACGCCTGGGCGCGCGCCCGTGCGCACCCCCGGCCGGCGACCCCGTCACGAACGAGCAATGGAATGGAGGGTTCCTGTCCCCTTATGAGGGATCGTTTCACCCGTACGGATTAAATGTGCTCAACGGGGAGGAAGCGGCCGCTCGCCGCCGCCTACGGTCGCCGGGTGATGAGCAGCAGCCCGGACACCACGACCCGCACCACTGGCGCACATCGTGCGCGCCGTGAGGCGCGTGACCGCGCTGCGGCGCGCACTCTGGTGCAGGGGCCGCCCGCGCGCTACGAGCCCTACGTGGACGGTCTGTTCACGTACTGCCTGTCCGTGCTGTGCGACCACGAAGCCGCCAACGCCGCCCTGGGCGAGGCCCTCGCGCTCGCCGAGCGCCGGGGCCAGCGTGCCCCGGAGTCCGCCGGTGACCGCAGGGCCTGGCTCTACGCGCTGGCCCGCTGGGCCTGTCTGCGCAAGCTGGCCGAGGCCAAGCAGAAACGTCAGGCCAGTCACGCGGCGGGCCGCCACGGCGACGACGGCAAGCGCGGCACGCAGCCCGGCTCGCCCCCCGTCTCCGAGCACGCACAGGAACAGCGCAGACGCGAACTCGCCCTGCTCGCCTGGCCGGAGGCCGCCGGTACCACCCCCGAGCAGCGCGAGGCGCTCGAACTGGCCGTGCGCCACCACCTGTCCGCCCACGAGGTCGCCGCCGTCCTCGGCATGGACCTCGCCGCAGCCCGTGACCTGCTCTCCTCGGCCGCCTGCGAGGTGGAACGCACCCGCGCGGCCCTCGCCGTCGTCGAGACCGGCGCCTGCCCGAGCGTCGCCCGTCTCACCGGCGACAACCAGCTGGTGCTCAGCAGCGCCCTGCGCCGCGAACTGGTCCGGCACGTCGACGACTGCCCCCGCTGCCGCCGCACCGCCGAGCGCGCGCTCCCCGGCAGCTGGCCCGGCGGAGGGCCGGCCCCCACCCAGCTGCCCGTCCTGGAGGCGCCCCGAGCGGCCCTGCACATGGCCATGGCGCACCATCCGCGCGCGCGGGCCGCCGCGCCCCGCTTCGACCGGCGCGGCTTTCCGATGGATCCCAAGGACCGTGCCGCGCGAAGAGACCGCCTGCGTGCGCGTGCCGTCACCACGACGGTCGTCGCCACCGTGGTGGCCGCCCCGGTGCTCGCGCTGTGGTCCGCCTACCGGGGCACGCCGATCACCGGCGAGGGCACGGGCGCCCGGGGGACCACCGCCAGCCGGGACGACGGCCCCGGCACGCTCTACGGCGAGAGCACGGACGGCGGCTACGAGAACGCCGGCAACGCCAGCACCAGCCCCGGCGGCCGCTTCTCCCAGGGCAACAAACCCGACGTGTCGGTCGAGGTCATCAGCGTCGCCGGGGCCGGGCAGAAGGGTGCCGGCCGGCTCGCGGTGGCCGCGGACAACACCGGCGACACCACCCGCGTCACCCTCACCGCCTCCGGCTCCGCCCCCGTCCGCTGGTCCGCGACCACGGCCGCCTCCTGGCTCTACATGAGCCGCTCCTCGGGAACGCTCCGCCCCGGCGAGACGTTGACGATCATGGTGTACGTCGACCCGCTGCGCGAGCCCTCCGGATTCTGGAGCGCGCGGGTCGCGATCTCACCGGCCGGCGCGATCGTCTCCATCCAGGGGTACGGCAGCGCACCCACCCCGTCCGACCCCGGCCCCGGCCCGGACCCCGGGCCCAGCACTCCGGGCGGCTCCGGCGAGCCCACCCCGCCCGACCCGGATCCGACGCCCACGACCCCCGCGCCGCCCGATCCCACGCCGACCGACCCGACGACGCCACCGCCCGACCCCGAGCCGACGCCCACCGCGTCCAACCCGTCGGCGCCCGGCAGCCCGTCGCCGCCGCCCCGCGGCGGCGGCGACCCGAGCCCCAGCACCTCCTAGCCCCGGGGCCCGCCGCGTCAGCCCACGGGATCCGCCGGATGCGGCGCCAGCAGCGGCAGCTGCGACGCCAGCCGCCGCTCGCAGAGCTCGGCCAGCCGGTCGTACCCCGCCTTGCCCATCAGCTCGGTCAGCTCCGGCCGGTAGGAGACGTACACCGGTTCGCCCGCGCCGTGCGCCGAGGTCGCCGACGTGCACCACCAGTGCAGGTCATGGCCGCCCGGGCCCCAGCCCCGGCGGTCGTACTCACCGATCGAGATCTGGAGCACACGCGTGTCGTCGGGCCGGTCGATCCAGTCGTACGTCCGCCGGATCGGCAACTGCCAGCACACGTCCGGCTTGGTCTCCAGCGGCTCGCGGCCCTCCCGCACGGCGAGGATGTGCAGCGAGCAGCCCGCGCCGGCCGCGAAGCCCGGGCGGTTCTGGAAGATGCAGGAGCCCTGGAAGGGCCGGGTCTGCCGGGAGCCCTCGTCGTCCTCGGAGACCCAGCCGTCGCGCATGCCCTCGGCGTGGTTCTGCCAGACCTCCGGCGTGAGCCTCGCCACATGCTCGGCGACCCGCTGCTCGTCCTCCTCGTCGGAGAAGTGGGCGCCGAGCGAGCAGCACCCGTCGTCCGCGCGGCCCGCCTGGATGCCCTGGCAGCCGCTGCCGAAGATGCAGTTCCAGCGAGAGGTGAGCCATGTCAGATCGCAGCGGAACACCTGCTCGTCGTCCGCCGGATCCGGGAACTCCACCCACGCGCGCGGGAAGTCGAGGCCCTTCTCGTCGTCCGCCGGGACGGCCAGGGCCTGCTGCGACTGCTTCGGTGCTGTCGCCTGCGAAGAATCCTGGGAAGAACCCTTGGCCGACTTGGCCTTCTTGTCTGCCTTATCCGTCTTCGCCTTTTTCGTCTTTGGCACCCGTCCAGGGTAAGTCGCCCGCGACCCGTTCCGGGACCGCCTCGGGGGCGGTGCGCCACGCGGCTGGCAGTAGCGTTCCGTGCATGAGACTCGGTGTCCTCGACGTGGGAAGCAACACGGTGCATCTGCTGGTGGTGGATGCCCACCCCGGCGCGCGCCCGCTGCCCGCGCACTCGCACAAGGCGGAACTGCGCCTCGCCCAACTCCTCGACGAGGGCGGTGCCATCGATTCCGAGGGCGTCGACAAGCTGATCGGGGTCATCCACGACGCGCTCCAGGCCGCCGAGGACAAGGGCGTCGAGGAACTCCTGCCGTTCGCCACCTCCGCCGTGCGCGAGGCCTCCAACGCCGACGACGTCCTCGCACGCGTCCAGGAGGAGACCGGCGTCGCCCTTCAGGTCCTCGCCGGGGCCGAGGAGGCCCGGCTCACCTTCCTCGCCGCCCGCCGCTGGTTCGGCTGGTCCGCGGGCAAGCTGCTGGTCGTGGACATCGGCGGCGGCTCCCTGGAAATCGCCTACGGCATCGACGAGGGGCCCGACGCGGCCGTCTCGCTGCCGCTCGGGGCCGGCCGGCTCACCTCCGGCTGGCTGCCCGGCGACCCGCCCGCCACCGACGACATAAGGGCGCTGCGCCGTCATGTCCGCGCCGAGATCGCCCGCACCGTGGGTGAGTTCGCCCGCTTCGGCGCCCCCGACCACGTGGTGGCCACCTCCAAGACCTTCAAGCAGCTCGCGCGCATCGGCGGCGCCGCCCGCTCCGCCGAGGGCCTGTACGTCCAGCGCGAGCTGAAGCGGCAGACCCTGGAGACCTGGGTGCCCCGCCTCTCCGCCATGACCGCCGAGGAATGCGCCGAGCTCCCCGGCGTCTCGGAGGCCCGGGCCGGCCAGCTCCTCGCGGGCGCGCTGGTGGCGGAGGCGGCGATGGACCTGTTCGGCGTGGAGACGCTGGAGATCTGCCCGTGGGCGCTACGCGAGGGCGTCATCCTGCGCCGACTGGACCACATGGGGTCGGCCGGGGCTGAGGGCGGGACGGTGCAGTAGAGGGCGGCGCTCAGAGGGGCCGTGCGCGCGTGATGGTGAGTCTCAGGGGGCTGCACGCGCGTGGAGGCGGTGTTCAAGGGGTTCCGTACGTGCGTGTGGTGGGGCCCCGGGGGCTGCACGTGCATGGGATGGTGCTCAGGGGGTGCGGCACGCGCGGGGCGGTGCGGGACGCGCGACGCGGCGCCGCAGGGCAGGTCCGTTCGCGCGCGAGGCGGCGCTGTCGGGTGCGTAACCGTGGGCGGCGAGAATCCGTCGTCGGGCCGGTGCTCGAGCTCGGCCCGAACGCCGCTCCTCAGGACGCGCCGTTACCCTGTCTCCGTGGCAGAACCAGTCGTACGCGTCCCGGATGCGAAGGTCGCCCTCTCGACGGCCTCCGTCTATCCGGAGTCGACGGCGACGGCCTTCGAGATCGCCGCACGCCTCGGGTACGACGGCGTCGAAGTCATGGTGTGGAACGAACCCGTCAGCCAGGACATCGAGGCCCTGCGCAGGCTCAGCGACTTCCACCAGATCCCGATCCTCGCCGTCCACGCCCCCTGCCTGCTCATCACACAGCGCGTGTGGTCGACGGACCCCTGGGTCAAGCTCCAGAGAGCCCGCGCGGCGGCGGAGAAGCTCGGCGCGAGCACCGTGGTCGTCCACCCGCCGTTCCGCTGGCAGCGCCAGTACGCGCGTGACTTCGTCGCCGGGATCTGGCGGATGGCGAACGAGACGGATGTGCGGTTCGCCGTCGAGAACATGTACCCGTGGCGCTACCGCGACCGCGAGATGCTCGCGTACGCCCCCGACTGGGACGTGACCAAGGACGACTACCGGTACTTCACGATCGATCTCAGCCACACCGCGACCGCCCGCACCGACGCCCTGCACATGATCGACCGCATGGGTGACCGCCTCGGCCACGTCCACCTGGCCGACGGCGGCGGCTCCAACAAGGACGAGCACCTGGTCCCCGGCCGCGGCACCCAGCCCTGCGCCGAGCTGCTGGAACGCCTCGCCCTGAGCGGTTTCGACGGTCATGTCGTGATCGAGGTCAACACCCGCCGTGCCATGTCCAGCGCCGAGCGCGAGGCCGACCTCGCCGAGGCGCTGGCCTTCACCCGGCTCCACCTGGCCTCCGCGGTGAAGGTGCCACGCCGGTGACCGGCGCGACCTCCCGCAGACGCGGCAGGCCCCCTCGTACGGAGTCCGGCGACACCCGCGACCGCATCCTCGCCGCCGCCCGCGAGGAGTTCTCCGAGCGGGGCTACGAGAAGACCTCCGTGCGTGGCATCGCCAAGGCGGCGGGCGTGGACTCGGCCCTGGTGCACCACTACTTCGGCACGAAGGAGCAGGTCTTCCAGGAGGCCCTGGAGGCGGTCTTCGCGCCCGCCCTGAAGGCGCCGGACGTGATCTTCGAGGGGCCGGCCGAGCAGGTCGGCGAGCGTTTCGCCCGCTTCCTGTTCGGGATCTGGGAGAACCCCGTCACCCGGACCCCGCTGCTGGCCGTCGTGCGGTCCGCCGTGACCAACGAGGTGGCGGCGGCCGTCTTCCGCCGCCTGGTCGCCGCGCAGCTGCTGCGCAAGGTCGCCTCGCAGCTCGGCCTGCCCGACGCCGAGCTGCGAGCGGAGCTCGCGGCCGCGCAGATGGTCGGGGTCGCGATCATGCGGTACGTGATCAAGCTGGAGCCGCTGGCCTCCGCCGACCTGGAGGTGATCATCCGGCGCATCGCACCGGTCGTACAGGGGCACCTGACCGGGCCCTGACGGGCGGGAACGAATCACCCTGAGACAGACATCCCGCATTCCGGACACCTTGTCCATCCCTTGGAGCACCGGCGTACGCTCGTAGAAGTCAGATTTCTCCGAAGGAGCGAGCGACGATGCCCCAGCTGAGGTCCCGCACAGTCACCCACGGACGCAACATGGCGGGCGCCCGCGCCCTTATGCGCGCCTCCGGTGTACCCGGTGCGGACATCGGCCGGAAGCCGATCATCGCGGTCGCCAACAGCTTCACGGAGTTCGTGCCGGGCCACACCCACCTCCAGCCGGTCGGCCGGATCGTCAGCGAGGCGATCGTCGAGGCCGGCGGCATCCCGCGCGAGTTCAACACCATCGCCGTGGACGACGGGATCGCGATGGGCCACGGCGGCATGCTCTACAGCCTGCCCTCCCGCGACCTCATCGCGGACAGCGTGGAGTACATGGTCGAGGCGCACTGTGCCGACGCCATGATCTGCATCTCCAACTGCGACAAGATCACTCCGGGCATGCTGAACGCGGCGCTCCGCCTCAACATCCCCACGGTCTTCGTCTCCGGCGGCCCGATGGAGTCCGGCCGCGCCACGCTGGTCGACGGCACGGTCCGCACGCTCGACCTGGTCGACGCGATCTCCGACGCCGTGAACGACAAGATCTCGGACGAGGACATCCTCCGCATCGAGGAGAACGCCTGTCCGACGTGCGGCTCCTGCTCCGGCATGTTCACCGCCAACTCGATGAACTGCCTGACCGAGGCCATCGGCCTCTCCCTGCCCGGCAACGGCTCGGTCCTCGCCACGCACACGGCGCGCAAGGGACTGTACGAGGCCGCCGGCCGCACGGTGGTCGACATCACGCGCCGCTACTACGACCAGGACGACGAGTCGGTCCTGCCGCGCAACATCGCGACGCACGCGGCGTTCGAGAACGCCATGGCCCTCGACATCGCCATGGGCGGCTCCACCAACACGATCCTGCACCTGCTGGCCGCCGCCCAGGAGGCAGGCGTCCCGTTCGGCCTGGACGAGATCAACGAGGTCTCGCGCCGCGTGCCCTGCCTCGCCAAGGTCGCCCCGAACGTCGCGAAGGACCGCACGTACTACATGGAGGACGTGCATCGCGCCGGCGGTATCCCCGCCCTCCTCGGCGAGCTGCACCGCGCCGGTCTGCTCAACGAGGACGTCCACTCCGTCCACAGCCCGTCCCTCTCGGACTGGCTGAAGACGTGGGACGTGCGCGGGGGCTCCCCGTCCCCCGAGGCGATCGAACTGTGGCACGCGGCCCCGGGCTGCGTGCGCTCCGCCGAGGCCTTCTCCCAGTCCGAGCGCTGGGCGGCGCTGGACGAGGACGCCGAGGGCGGCTGCATCCGCTCCGCCGAGCACGCGTACAGCAAGGACGGTGGCCTGGCGGTCCTGAAGGGCAACCTCGCCGTCGACGGCTGCGTGGTGAAGACGGCCGGAGTCGACGAGTCGATCTGGACCTTCGAGGGCCCGGCGGTCGTCTGCGAGTCGCAGGAGGAGGCCGTCGAGAAGATCCTCAACAAGCAGGTGACGGACGGCGACGTCGTCGTCATCCGGTACGAGGGTCCCAAGGGCGGCCCCGGCATGCAGGAGATGCTCTACCCGACGTCCTTCCTGAAGGGCCGCGGTCTGGGCAAGACCTGCGCGCTGATCACGGACGGCCGCTTCTCCGGCGGCACGTCGGGCCTCTCCATCGGCCACGCGTCCCCCGAGGCGGCCTCCGGCGGCACCATCGCCCTCGTCGAGGACGGCGACCGCATCCGCATCGACATCCCGAACCGCTCGATCGAGCTGCTCGTCGACGAGGCGGAACTGACCCGTCGTACCGAGGCGTTGAACGGCACGTACGCCCCCAAGAACCGCGAGCGCAAGGTGTCCGCCGCCCTGCGCGCGTACGCCGCGATGGCGACGAGCGCGGACAAGGGCGCGGTGCGGGACGTCAGCAAGCTGGGCTGAGACGCCCGCGCCCAGCCGCGTTGCGTGGGCGGGGTCTGCGCGAGCCGCGTCGGTGACTGGGGCCGCCCGTGACGGGTGCGGCCCCTTTCGCGTTTCGTCGCCCGTCCGGGCTCGCCGTGACCGCGCCGCGGCAGGCCCTCTACGTCACCACCGTCGCAGACGCTACGTCACCACCGCGGCACGCCCTACGTCACCACCGTCGCAGGCGCTACGTCACTACCGCGGCCGGCGCTACGTCACCACCGCGCCGCGCCAGCCCCGTCCACCGCGAACAGCACTCCGTCCGGCGCCCCCGCGAACACCTTCCCGTCGGCCGCCACCGGCACCGGCAGCCCGGACACCACGGCCCCGCGCGCCGCCCCCGGCCGCGCCTGCGTCTGCCCCAGCAACGCCCCCTTCACCGCGTCGACGGCCACCAGCCGCCCGTCCCCGGCGCCGAAGTACAGCCGCTGTCCGGCCACGACCGGCGCCGACGGGAAACTGACGGACGTCTCCAGCCGCCAGCGCTGCTCCGACGTACCGGTGTCCACAGCCGTCAGCGCGCCGTCGGCCCCCAGCAGGTAGACGGTGTCCTGCGCCACCGCCGCCTGCGCTCCCGCCACCGGGAATCGCAAGGTGACCCTGCGCTGGGTGTCCCCCGTGGCGTCGTACCGGACCACGGCGTCCGTGTCCGCGTACGCCGCTGAGGTCGACGTGAACCACAGCACGCCCTCCCGCGCGCCCACCAGACTCAGCGCCCCCGCAAGCCGCCGCTGCCACCGCACGTCGCCGGTCTCCGGATCCACGGCGGTGACCCGTGTCCCGGCCCCGTCCGCGTCCACGGCGTACGCGACCCGCCCTCCGTACGACTGGAACACCGGCTGGGCGAGCCCGGCGACCTGGTGCCGCCACTTCCGCTCACCGGTGGCCGCGTCCAGCGCGGTGACCGTCGAGTCGGGGCCGGTGAGGAGGACGGTGCCACCGACGTGCGCGATCCGGCCGTCGTAGCGGGCGATGTCCTGGCTCCACACGGTTGTGCCGGTCGCCGGGTCGAGCGCGGCCAGACGCCGGCTGCCCTCCGAGACGACGTGCAGCAGGCCGCCCGCGAGCACGGGCGGCTGCACGTTCCCGTCGGCGTGGCCGCCCGGGCCAGGCCGCGCCCACTTCACGTCCCCGGCGAGGGGATCGACGGCGGCGGCCAGGACACCGGGGCGCGTGCAGTACAGCGCGCTGCCTCCGTACGTGCACTGCGGCATCCCGCTCGCCTCGGCGCCCCGCGCGCTCAGTTCCCTCTCCCAGGCCCGGAACCGATGGCCCTGCTCCCGCGCGCCGGACGCCTCGGTCTCACCCGTCCCGGCCAGCACGACGGCCCCGGCCCCGAGCGCGAGCACGGCGGCCCCGGCGGCGACGCCCATCACCCAGCGCCGCCACGATGCCCTGGCCTGCGCCTCGTTCGCCTTCCCCTGCTTCTTCGGCTTCTTCCGCGTCCCGTCGAGGACGGCGGGCGCGCCGCGCCGATGGGTGGGCAGCTCGTCGCCGCCGGGCTCGAACAGCTGCTCGCCCGTGCGTTGTTCAGGTATGAAGGCCTGGGTGTCGTACGACGCCGACAGCGAGCGCAGCTCCGCCATCAGCTCGTCCGGAGTGGGCCGGTCCTCCGGTTCCTTGGCGAGACAACGGGCCACCAGCGGCGCGAGCTCCCGCGGCACGCCTGTCAAGTCCGCCTCTTCATGGACGACCTGATACGCCACCAGGTACGGGCTGTCGGAGTCGAACGGCCCGCTGCCCGTCGCCGCGTGCACGATGACCGACCCGAGGGCGAACACATCGGCGGCCGGCCCGACATCCCGCGGCCTGCGGAACTGCTCCGGCGCCATGAACGGCGGCGTGCCGATCAGCTTGCCGGTCTCGGTGCGCAGTTCGCTGTCCGAGGGCCGCGAGATGCCGAAGTCGATGACTTTCGGCCCGTCCTCGGCGAGCAGCACATTGCTGGGCTTGAGATCGCGGTGCACCACTCCGGCCCGATGGATGTCCCGCAGCGCCTCCGCCAACCCCGCCATCAACTGCCGCAGCCGGGCGGTGGGCAGCGCGCCGTTCCGCTTCACGTACTCGGAGAGGGTCGGCCCGGGGATGTACAGCGTGGCCATCCAGGGCCGCCCGGCATCCGGGTCGGCGTCGACGACTGGCGCGGTGAACGCACCGCTGACCCGCCGGGCCGCCCCGACCTCCTGCCGGAACCGGCCCCTGAACTCGGGGTCCTGCGCGAACTCCGCGTGCACGACCTTCACGGCCAGCCGCAATCCGGAGGCCGAGCGGGCGAGATGGACCACGCCCATGCCGCCGGATCCGAGCTGCGCCTCCAACAGATACTGACCGGCGTACTGCGGAGATTCCGCTTCCGCGTCCGTACCGGTGCTGCGCCTTGGCGGCATCTCTCACCCCCGGATGTCCGTCCGCACGCGCGACGCGCTGAGCCTAGTCGATGCTGCGTACGAAACTCCTGTGGCTTGCTAGCCTCGGTGCGCCACGCGATTTTGGCGTGAACCGTTCACAATCATCCACACGGGGGAGGCCGACATGGCCACGGAGAACATCGAGATCGCGGGTGCGGGCGAGCAGGAATCGGCACCTACGGCACTCGCGGAGCCCGAGACGTCGCCCGAGGCGGAGACGCCGAGCGCGACGGCGACGGCCGTGCCCCGGGTCCGCGCCTACCCGGTCGCCCCCGGCGTCCGGCTCAACGTCCGCAGCGGCCCCGGCACCGACTACCGCATCGTCCGCGTCCTGCCCGAGGGCACCACCGTCCCGATCTACTGCCAGCGCCCCGGCGACAGCGTCACGGGCCCCTACGGCACCTCCAACCTCTGGGACTGCATCGCCAACTCCCAGTACGTCTCCGACGCCTACGTCAAGACCGGCAGCGACGGCTACGTCGCACCGCGCTGCGCCTGACCCCGGCCCGGTGACGTCGCCGCCGCGACCGGCACCATCGCCCGTCGTGATTCGTGATGCGTGATGCGTGGTCCGTGCGACGTGAGTCGTCAGCAGGGACCGCAGGGCCGGCCTGGGGCCCTTCGCCCACCGCGAGCCATAATCGAGCCGTGAGCGACGAGCAGAACGGCACCCTGGACCGGCCCACGGGCGGCGGACCCCGCCCCGAACCCCTCCGCTTCTTCGGCACGACCTGGGTCGGCCACGACGACGGCTACACCCTCCGTCGCATCGGGGTGTCCGTCGGCTCCCTCGCCGCTGCCGTCGCCGCCTGCCTGTTGCTCCGCCTCGCCTACGAGGGCATCCAGCTCGCCGAGACGGGCAGCTTCGTCCCGCTCCTGGTCGTCGTCATGTTCGCGGTCTGCAGCTCCCTCGCCTTCCGGCACACCTGGGAAGGGTTCACCAAGCGCCACGACCCCGACCGCCAGTCCTCCCTCCGTGGCCTGCTCACCATCGGCTTCGTCGGCTCCCTCCTCGCCTACTTCTTCCGCTCCCTCAAAGAGGCACCCGGCGAGAAGCTCCACCGCGAGGAATACGAGGCAGCCCTCCAGCACCACTCGAAGCGCACGTCCCGCCGCACCGGCAACCCGGCGAAGAAGCGCCGCCGCGACTGAGGGCACGGCCGACGGCTGACGGACGAGGCCCTCCCGCGAACTCGGCGCGGGTTAAACGGGGCAGCCGACGGCTCCGCAGATTAAACGGGGCAGCCGACGGCTCCCACGCCGACACCCGAGCGCCCCGGCCCCATGGCCGCCCCGGGACAAGCCCACACAGCCCCAGCTCAGCCACCCACACCCCCACCGCCCCGCCACCCACCCCATCGCCCCGCCATCCACACCCCCACCTCCCCAGCCCCCCGCGCGGCCCAGCCCAGCCCCGCCCACAGCGTCCCGCCGCTCCCGGCCCCTACCTTCCCCACAACCCCTGTCACTCCCACCGACCCCACGAGACCATGGCCCCATGGCCACCTCGACGACGCCGCCCCCACCCTCCTCCCACCCCGCGCGCGCCCACTCCTTCAACGCCGTCGCGGCCCAGTACGCCGCGAACCGCCCCTCCTACCCGCCCGCCCTCTTCGACGCGATCGAAGAGCTGGCAGGGCGCCGGCTCCTCGGCTCGCGCGTGGTGGACGTCGGTGCCGGCACGGGCATAGCGACCGCCCTGCTGCACGTCCGCGGCGCCGACGTGGTGGCCGTCGAGCCGGGGGACGGCATGTCCGCCCACTTCCGCCGCACCCGCCCCGGCATCCCGATCGTCCGCGGCGACGGCAACGCCCTTCCTCTGGCCGACGCCTGCGCGGACTTCGTCACCTACGCCCAGGCCTGGCACTGGACCGACCCCGGCCTCGCACTACCGGAGGCCTTCCGCGTACTACGGCCGGACGGCGCGCTGGCGCTGTGGTGGAACCGCGACGCCCCCGGCGTCCCCTGGGTCGCCGCCCAGGCGGAGCGGATCAAGCTGCACTACGGCGACCCGATCGCGGTCCAGCCGGGCACCCCGGCCTCCGGCACCCCGACCTCCGGCACGGACCACTCCGGCACCCCGGCCTCCGGCACGGACCCCTCCGCGCGCCCCGTCCCGACCCCTCACTACTCTCGCAGAGTCGTCCGCTGGAGCCGCCGCGTCCCGCTGGACACTCATCTCGCCAACCTCGGCAGCCACTCGATCTTCCTGGTGGGCGGCGCCGAACGCAGCGAGGCCTTCCTGGCCGAGGAGCGCCGCCACCTCCTCCAGGTCTTCCCCGACGGATTCGTCGAAGAGGTCTACGACGTGGAGCTCCTGGTGGCCACCACCTCCTGACCCACCTCACGGCCGCCCGCCCGCTCCCCCCACGAACACCCCGAGCTCACTCACGGCCGCGACCCCACCCACCCGTTCGCCCCCTGGACGCCCGCGCCTGCGCACCGCACATCACCCGGCACTCACATCCCCTGCCAGAAAAGGCAGTTGACCCTGCCCGCGCTCCCCCCGCGACCCGGATCGCGCAATCCCTGCACCCGGACCCCGCGCCGCGCCACCCCACTCCCCACCCCGCCCCCAACACACGCCCGCGCCCCGAGCACGCCCACTTGACGCCGCCTACCCCCAGGAGCATTATTCACCGCATGATGAATTACGTCGCCGAGCCACCCGACACCGGCGCGCAACCCGCACCCGGAAGCACCCGCACCCCCGCCATCCGCGCCGAAGACCTCACCGTCGTCCGCGGCCCCCGCAAGGTCCTGCGCGGTCTGAAATTCACCGTCCCGCGCGGCCAGATCACCGGCCTCCTCGGTCCCTCCGGCTGCGGCAAGTCGACCCTCATGCGTGCCATCGTCGGCACCCAGGCCAAGGTCACCGGCACCCTCGACGTCCTCGGCCACCCCGCCGGCCACCGCACCCTGCGCACCCGCATCGGCTACGTCACCCAGGCCCCCTCCGTCTACGACGACCTGACCGTCCGCCAGAACCTCGACTACTTCGCCGCGATACTCGACCCCGGCCGCAGCACCGCCGACCGCCGCCAGAACATCGACCGCGTCCTCACCGACGTCGACCTCACCAGCCACGCAGGCGCCCTTGCCGGCAACCTGTCCGGCGGCCAGCGCAGCCGTGTCTCCCTCGCCGTCGCCCTCCTCGGCACCCCCGAGGTCCTGGTACTCGACGAACCCACCGTCGGTCTCGACCCCGTCCTCCGCCGCGACCTGTGGAACCTCTTCCACGCCATCGCCGCCGACCGCGGCGCCACCCTCCTCGTCTCCTCCCACGTCATGGACGAGGCCGAGCGCTGCCACCGCCTCCTCCTCATGCGTGCGGGCGAGATCCTCGCCGACGACACCCCGGACGCCCTGCGTGCCCGTACCGGCGCCGAGACGGTCGAAGCCGCGTTCCTGCACCTCGTGGACCAGGCGAGCACCGCGGCCCGCAACAAGGAGACGACCCGATGACCACGACCACGGCGACCACCCCCGGCGTGCCCACCGGCGCCCTGAACGCCTCGCGCACCGCCGCGACAGCCGCCCGGGTCCTGCGCCAGCTCCGCCACGACCCGCGCACCATCGCGCTGATGATCCTCATCCCGTGCCTGATGTTGATCCTGCTGCGCTACGTCTTCGACGGCAGCCCGCGCACCTTCGACAACATCGGCGCGTCCCTGCTGGGCATCTTCCCGCTGATCACGATGTTCCTCGTGACGTCCATAGCCACCCTGCGCGAACGCACTTCGGGCACCCTCGAACGCCTCCTCGCGATGCCCCTCGGCAAGGGCGACGTCATCGCCGGCTACGCCCTCGCCTTCGGCACCCTCGCGATCATCCAGTCCGCCCTCGCCACCGGTCTCGCCGTGTGGTTCCTCGGCCTCGACGTCACCGGCTCCCCTTGGCTGCTCCTGCTGGTGGCCCTGCTCGACGCGCTCCTCGGCACAGCCCTCGGCCTGTTCGTCTCGGCCTTCGCGGCCTCCGAATTCCAGGCGGTCCAGTTCATGCCGGCAGTGATCTTCCCCCAGCTACTGCTCTGCGGCCTGTTCACCCCGCGCGACAAGATGCACCCCGTCCTGGAGGCCATCTCCAACGTCCTCCCCATGTCCTATGCGGTCGACGGCATGAACGAAGTCCTCAAGCACACCGACATGACCGCCGACTTCGTCCGCGACGCCCTGATCGTCGCCGGCTGCGCCCTCCTGGTCCTCACCCTCGGCGCGGCGACGCTGCGACGCCGGACCACCTGACCCACCGGGCGAGCGAGCCACGTCCCGCCCACCGGACAAACGAGCCCGTCCCCTTTACCTGGTGCGAGGATGAATCCGGACGACGCAACCTCCGGAGGGCCCCGCACCATGACCCAGAAAGTCGCAGTCCTCGGCACCGGCAAGATCGGCGAAGCCCTGCTCAGCGGGATGATCCGCGGCGGCTGGACCCCCGCCGATCTCCTGGTCACCGCCCGCCGCCCGGAGCGGGCCGAGGAACTCCGCACCCGCCACGGAGTCACCCCGGTCACCAACGCGGAAGCGGCGAAGACCGCCGACACCCTGATCCTCACGGTCAAACCCCAGGACATGGGGACCCTCCTCGACGAACTCGCCCCCCACGTCCCCGCCGACCGCCTGGTCATCAGCGGCATGGCGGGCATCACGACCGCTTCCCTCGAAGCGCGCCTCGCCACCGGCACCCCGGTCGTTCGCGTCATGACGAACACCCCCGCCCTCGTCGACGAGGCCATGTCGGTCATCTCCGCCGGCAGCCACGCGAGCGAAGCCCACCTCGCGCACGCCGAGGAGATCTTCGGCGCCGTCGGCAAGACGCTCCGCGTCCCCGAGACCCAGCAGGACGCCTGCACCGCCCTCTCCGGCTCCGGCCCGGCGTACTTCTTCTACCTGGTCGAAGCCATGACGGACGCCGGCATCCTGCTCGGCCTGCCCCGCGACAAGGCTCACGACCTCATCGTCCAGTCCGCGATCGGCGCGGCCACCATGCTCCGCGACAGTGGCGAACACCCGGTCAGGCTCCGCGAGAACGTCACGTCCCCCGCCGGTACCACCATCAACGCCATCCGCGAACTCGAGAACCACGGCGTACGCGCCGCCCTCATCGCCGCCCTAGAAGCCGCCCGCGACCGCAGCCGCGAACTCGCCGCCGGCAACAACTGAGCCACTCGCCAGGGGTACCCCTGCCCGAGGCCGCCTGCTGCGCGGACTTCGGCAGCGAGGCCACGATGCGCCGGCACTTCGCATCGCGCCCCGCCACCAGCCCGCGCGCCTACCGGACCGAGTTCAGCACCGCCGCCGCCTGGACACCGCCGGAACCGGCGCCACCTGTATCAGGGGAAGCCGGCAGCAACCCGATCGCGCGATAAGCGACATCCACGGTCGGCCGGGCCATCGCCCGCGCCCTCTCCGCACCATCCCGAAGCACCCCCTCCACATAGCCGGGATCGGCACACAGCTCCTTGTGCCTCTGCTGTACGGGCCTGAGGAGCTCGACCACGGCCTCTGCGGTGTCCTTCTTCAAGGTGCCGTACGACTCATATACACCGCTCAGGTCGGATGGGTTCCCATCCGTGGACGCGGCCAGGATCTCCAGCAGATTCGCGAGCCCCGGCCGCCCCTCCCGGTCGTACACGACGTCCTGCCCGCTGTCGGTCACCGCCCGCATGATCTTCTTACGCACCACGTCCGGCTCGTCGAGCAGATAGACGATGCCCGGCCCGGTGTCGTCGCTCTTGCCCATCTTCGACGCCGGCTCCTGCAGATTCATCACCCGCGCGGCCACCTCCGGATGCGTGGCCCGGGGCACCACGAACGTGTGTCCGTACCGCTGGTTGAACCGCACCGCCAGATCCCGCGTCAGCTCCACATGCTGCGTCTGGTCATCCCCCACCGGCACCTCGTCGGTCCCGTACGCCAGGATGTCCGCCGCCATCAGCACGGGATACGTCAGCAGCGACAGCCGCACACTCCCGCCCCGCGCCTGCTCCCGTGCCGCCTTCTCCTTGTACTGGATCATCCGCCGCATCTCCCCGTCGGCCGCCACGCACTCCAGCAGGTACGACAGCCGCGCGTGCTCATCGACATGACTCTGTACGAAGACGGTGCACCGCTCCGGATCCAGTCCCGCCGCCAGCAACAGCGTCGCCGCCTGCCGACTCAGCCTGCGCACCCGCGCCGGATCGTGCTCCACGGTCAGCGCATGCAGATCGACGATGCAGAACAGGGCGTCCGTCCGGTGCTGATCCACCTCTGCCCACCGCCGCATGGCCCCGAGGTAGTTGCCCAGCGTCAGATGCCCCGTCGGCTTGACCCCGCTGAAGACCCGCGTCATCTCTCCACCTCCTGGTCGAGACCGCCGCACCCGGTCGGCCGACCCCCTGAGGGAGAAACAAGAACGGCCGCCGAAGCGGCGGCCGTTGAGTGCATACGTGCGCACGGCCGCCGTCAGGCGGCCCACCAGAGCTGGGTGCACGTACGCGTAGTCACATCCTCAGACTACGCCTCCGGGTGCGGTCGAGGACTCGAGTTGACACCTCCCGGGCCGGTACGTAGTGTTCTCCGAGTTGTCCGACGTGAGCGCCGACTTCGGTCGGTCCCCGGACAGCATTCCGTGAGTAGTAACCACTCCCGACGAGCAGTCGATCTGTCGCTCTGCTGTCGTGCTGTCGGTATGCATATTTACGGAATGAGGAATCCGCGTTCGATAGAACGCAGCCCCCGATTAGCTCGGGAGCACGGAATCCGCTAAAGTCTCACTCGTCGGAACGGCCGAAGGGCCGGGAAGACAAACCCCGCTGACTGGGGATCAGGTCGAGAAAAGATCTGATAGAGTCGGAAACGCAAGACCGAAGGGAAGCGCCCGGAGGAAAGCCGCGAGAGAGATTCTCGGGTGAGTACAAAGGA
>NZ_JBFBJT010000054.1:0-46078 GCF_040686175.1 Streptomyces sp. NPDC086077
AGCTTCCTGCGGCCCTGGGCCACCGTCCGTGTCTTGCGGATCTCGAACATCGCACCCCTTGAGCTGGGGTGTTGCGACGACCGCTAGAACTCAAGGATCGGTGTGCGGGGCCTCGGCGTCAGGCTCGGCAGGACTACTCGGCGAGTGCCGCCTCGGCGTCCAGGGTGACCGCGACCGCCTGGACGACGGAGGCGATCTTGAAGGACTCCTGGATGACCTCGCGGTCGACGCCGGCCTTGCGCAGGACCTGCTCGTGGGAGTCGAGGCACATGCCGCAGCCGTTGATGGCGGAGACGGCGAAGGACCACAGCTCGAAGTCGACCTTGTCCACACCGGGGTTGCCGATGACGTTCATCCGCAGACCCGCGCGCAGGGTGCCGTACTCGTGGTCGGACAGCAGGTGCCGGGTGCGGTAGAAGACGTTGTTCATCGACATGATCGCCGCGGCGGACTTGGCCGCCGTGTACGCCTCCGGCGACAGCGCCGCCTTGGCCTCCGGCTCCAGCTCGCGCAGCACGATCGGGGAGCGCGCGGCCATGGCGGTGGCCAGCACCGTGCCCCACAGCTGCTGGGCCGGGAGGTCGGAGTTGCCGATGACCGAACCCAGGTTGAGCTTCAGGTCCTTGGCGTAGTCCGGGATACGGGACTTCAGGGTGTCGAGGGACATGCGTGGATCACTCCCCGGCGAGCAGGGCGACCGGGTCCAGCGTGTCCTCGCCCTTGCTCCAGTTGCACGGGCACAGCTCGTCCGTCTGGAGCGCGTCGAGGACCCGCAGGACCTCCTTGGGGTTACGGCCGACGGAACCCGCGGTCACCATGGTGAACTGGATCTCGTTGTTCTGGTCGACGATGAAGACCGCGCGCTTGGCGAAGCCTTCCTCGTCCTCGATGCCCAGGTCGCGCATCAGCTCGTGCTTGGAGTCGGCCATCATCGGGAACGGCAGGTCCCGCAGGTCGTCGTGGTCCTTGCGCCAGGCGTGGTGGACGAACTCGGAGTCGCCGGAGAAGCCGAGGACCTGCGCGTCACGGTCGGCGAACTCGTCGTTCAGCTTGCCGAAGGCGGCGATCTCGGTCGGGCACACGAAGGTGAAGTCCTTGGGCCAAGCGAAGATCACCTTCCACTTGCCCTCGTAGGTCTTGTGGTTGATCTCCTCGAACTCGTTGCCCTTCTCCAGCGAGACACAGGCGGTCAGTTCGAACTCGGGGAACTTGTCACCGACAGTGAGCACTAGCTCTCCTTGCAGCGCAGGAAGACCCGCTTCTGACGAGTCTTTCCCATGGGTTGGACGTGGCCGATCGTGGCACAACGCGCATTGATTCGGGAAATAGCTACACTCGGTCGAGTTGATCGGAGGTAGCTATCAGTGACCGTTGGTAACACCAGTAGGCGGCGTCAGCCCAGCCTCGCCCAACTGCGCGCGTTCGCCGCCGTGGCCGAGCATCTGCACTTCCGCGACGCCGCCGCCGCGATCGGCATGAGTCAGCCCGCCCTGTCCGGAGCCGTCTCCACACTGGAGGAGGTCCTCGGTGTCACGCTCCTCGAGCGTACGACCCGCAAGGTGCTGCTCTCACCCGCCGGTGAGCGGCTCGCCGTGCGCGCCAAGGCGGTCCTGGCCGAGGTGGGCGCCCTGATGGAGGAGGCCGAGGCCGTGCGGGCGCCCTTCACCGGCGCGCTGCGGCTCGGTGTGATCCCGACCGTCGCCCCCTACCTGCTGCCCACCGTCCTGCGGCTGGTGCACGACCGCTACCCGCACCTCGACCTCCAGGTGCACGAGGAGCAGACCGCCAGCCTGCTGGACGGGCTCACCTCGGGGCGGCTCGACCTGCTGCTGCTCGCCGTGCCCCTCGGGGTCCTTGGAGTCAGCGAACTGCCGCTGTTCGACGAGGACTTCGTCCTCGTCACGCCGCTCGACCACTGGCTCGGCGGACGCGAGGGCATTCCGCGGGAGGCGCTCAAGGAGCTCAACCTGCTTCTTCTCGACGAGGGGCACTGCCTGCGCGACCAGGCCCTCGACATCTGCCGCGAGGCCGGCCGCGAGAACGCGCCGGTCACCACGACCGCCGCCGGGCTGTCCACCCTCGTCCAGCTCGTCGCCGGTGGCCTGGGCTGCACCTTGCTGCCGCGTACCGCCGTCAAGGTGGAGACGAGCCGCAGCAATCAGCTGCTCACCGGGTACTTCTCCGACCCCGCGCCGACCCGCCGGATCGCGCTGGCGATGCGGACGGGCGCGGCGCGCGGCGCGGAGTACGGGGAGCTGGCGGCCGCACTGCGCGAGGCACTGCGGCCGCTTCCCGTACGCGTGTTGAACGGCGCCGAGTAGCTCACTCGGTGCGCAGGCCCTCCGGCCGCATCATCCGCAGCAGGGGCGGCAGGCTGAGCAGCGTGACGACGAGGACGACGCCCGCGCCGATGCCGATCATGGCCAGCACGCTCGACCAGTCCACGCTCAGCGCCGTGGTCGTCATCTTCAGCAGGACGGTACCCAGGGTGAGCCCCACCACCGAGGCCAGGGTCAGTCCCAGCACGATCGGGATCGCCGTCTGCCACAGCACGGACAGGCTCAGCGTGCGACGCCGGGTGCCGAAGGCCACCAGGGCCGACAGCAGCTTCCTGCGTTCGCGCAACTGCTCCAGCTGGGAGACGAGCAGGCTCGCACCGATCAGGGCCAGGACGCAGGCCGCGCCGACGAACAGGCCGGTGCGGATGGAGTCGTAGCGGCCGGCGCGCTCGGTGGAGGCCCACACCATGGGGTCCGAGAGCGGGTCGACCGCCGCCGAGGTGTTGCGCACCAGGTCGCGCACCTCCGGCCTGGTGTCGTCGATCTTGAGGTACACCTCGCTGCTCGTCGTTCTCAGGGCCGCCTGCGGCAGGGCCTTGGGCGTGACCAGGAACCCGCCCCGGGGCTCACCCGTCAGGCCCGGCAGGGCGGTCGCGTCGCGCACGGCCGGCACCTTCCACGCGGCCTCCGCGCCCTTGGGGCTGCCTTCGTAGGTCGGGTCGAAGTAGAGCGTCCGGCCCGGCTTCGCCAGCCCGGCGGTGTCGGTGTCCCGCTCCCCGCCGGCCAGCGCGAAGACGTCCCCGTCCCGGCACGACGGCAGCTTCGCCAGGACCCGGAGTTCGGCGCAGTCGCCGACCGTCACCTGGGCGCCGTGCTCGGGGTCCTCGCGTCGTTCGCCGAGATAGCCCTCCGAGAAGGCGTAGACCTTGCGCACGCCGTCGGTCCGGCGGAACTCCTCGGCGGCCGCGGCCAGGGGAACGCCCTCCGAGAGCCGCACCTGCATCTGCGCCCTGCTGAGGTCGTAGTCGGTCTGCCGGGTGAAGTCGCTCTCCACCCCGGCGAACAGCATCTGCAACGCGATCGCCCCGGCGACCGCCACGGCGATGCCGTTGACGGTGCGGGCCGCCGCGCCGCTGCTCAACTGGAGGCGGCGGACGGCGAGCTGCCAGGAGACCGAACCCGCACCGAGCCGCGCGACGACCGTCTCGACGATCCACGGCAGCAGCGCGGTGACGCCGATGAGCAGCAGCATCACGCCGCCGACGACCAGGTACTGGTTGAAGTTCCCCTGGTCACTGCCCTGGCCGATCATCGGGGCGAGCATGCCCAGGCCGGCCAGCGGCAGCAGCAGCCGCCACCAGAGCCTGCGGCGGCTCGGCTTGGCCGTGCGCACCACGCCGAGCGGTTCGATGACCACGCCGCGCAGCGCGAGGAGGGTGACCAGCACGGCCGCCGCCGGGACCAGGACCGCGACCAGCGCGGCGAGGGCGGGGGAGGGGTTGAGGTAGCTCGGGAAGACGCTGACGTCGAACACCTCCGCCTGCCCCGCGAGCTGGCGTCCGACCAGGAAGAAGCAGGTGCCGAAGACCAGGCCCAGCAGCGAACCGGCCAGTGCCTCACCGGCCGCCACCCGGCGGGTCATCCCGCTGTCGGAGCCGACCAGCCGCAGCGCCGCGAGCCGCCGGTCGCGTCCCTCGCCGCCGAACCGCACGGCCGCGGCGACGAAGACGCCCACCGGCATCAGCAGGACCACGAAGACCACGAGGACCAGCAGCAGCAGTACCGGGTCCCAGGGGTCGGAGTTGCCGCGGATCGGCTCTCCGAACCGTTCGATCCGGTGGACCGCACCCTGGCCCAGGTGGGCGGAGAGCCCTTCGGCACCGCGGTAGAAGGCGAGTTCGGCGGATCCGACCAGGCCCGGCTCACCGATCGTGCCCACGATCCGCTCCGGCAGCCGCTCGCGCAGCAGCTTCCCGTCGGGCGACTCCAGCAGCTCCTTGAGCCGGGGCGAGACGACCATCTCGCCGGCCCCGGGCATCGCGTCGACGCCGGGCGGCAGCGGTGCCTTCGGGCCCTCGGGATCCAGCGCCCGGCCGCGGACGTTCACGTCGCGGAAGGTGGTGCCGACGATGGCGACCAGCAGGGTGGAGTCCGACTTCGGCCGCTCCGTCGGGTCGAACGTGTAGTCCGTGCGGGCCTGTTCGCGTTCGTGCCGGGCGTCCAGCGCGCTCGGGATCGCGGCCGTGAGCAGCAGCAGCGCCACGCCGAGTCCGACGCCGACCGCGGTGAGCACAGCGCGCACCCAGCCGCCCCGGCCGGTGAACGCGAACCCGAAGCCCATGGCCAGGTCACGAAGCGACTGACGGAGCCTCATACGACCCGCTCCATGTCCCGGGACTTGCCGTCCCGTACGACGATCTCGCGGTCGGAGTAGGCGGCGACCCGCGCCTCGTGCGTGACGAGGACGACGGCGGCGTTGGTGGAGCGGGCCGCGTCCGTCAGCAGTTCCATCACCCGCTCGCCGTTGAGGGAGTCCAGCGCGCCGGTGGGCTCGTCGGCGAAGAGCACGCGCGGGCCGGTGACCAGGGAGCGGGCCACGGCGACGCGCTGGCCCTGCCCGCCGGAGACCTCGCCGGGCCGCTTCTTCCCTATGCCGTCGACCTCCAGACGCTCCATCCAGGACAGGGCGGTGCGCTCGGCGGCCTTGCGGGACGCGCCGTTCAGGCGCAGCGGCAGGGCCACGTTCTCGACGCACGTGAGCTCGGGCACGAGCTGGCCGAACTGGAAGACGAACCCGAACTCCGAGCGCCGCAGCGCGCTGCGCCGGGCGTCGTTCATCGTGGCCATCTCCCGGCCGTCGTAGCGGATCGAGCCATTGTCGGGCGGGACGATGCCGGCGAGGCAGTGCAGCAGGGTGGACTTCCCGGAGCCGGAGGGGCCCATCACGGCGACGACCTCGCCGGGGTGGATGGAGAAGTCCGCGCCGTCCAGGGCGGTGGTGGGGCCGTACGTCTTGTACAGTCCCTCGGCCACGAGCAGGGCACCGGTGGGAGTCACTTCGTCACCACCTCCGCGAGCCTGTCGAGCCGTGCGGCGGTCAGTTCCAGCCACCGCAGGTCCGCCTCCAGATGGAAGAGCGCGTGGTCGCAGATCAGCTGGTCCGCGAGATCGCCCTTGCGCTTGCGGTCGGTGAGGATCCGCATCAGGCGCAGGTGCTCGGAGCGCTGGGTGTCGAGGATGTCGGCGGCGTCGCGCCGGGTGAGCAGGGCGAGGACGACCTTGGTGTAGAGGGTCGACTGGAGGTACGGCTCCGGCTTCTCCGGCGTCGCGAGCCACCGCTCGACGTCGGTGATGCCGGCGTCGGTGATGGCGTAGCGCTTACGCTCCGGCCCGCCGCCCGGCTCGATGCCGTCTACCTCGACGAGGCCGTGCTTCAGCAGCCGGGACATCGTCGAGTAGACCTGGCCGTAGTGCAGGGGCCGGTCCTGACCGAACTTCTCGTCGAAGGCCCGCTTCAGGTCGTAGCCGTGGCGGGGGCCGGACTCCAGGAGTCCGAGGAGAGTGTGACCGATGGACATGCCGAGCACTCTACATACCGGGTATACGTCGGGTGTATACGCACGGTGTGTAGATCGTGGGAAGGGGTGCGTCGCCGCAGGTGCGAGAGATTGTCACGGTTCTGCTACTGCGGCGGGGGGCCTCCGGGCGGCCGGCCCCGGCGGGGCAGGGGCCCGGCGTCGCCGGGCAGCCGGCCCGCGTCCTTGAGGGCCTTGCGGAGCAGGAACTCGATCTGCGCGTTGGCCGACCGCAGCTCGTCCGACGCCCAGCGGGCGAGCGACTCGTACACCGACGGATCCAGCCGCAGCAGCACCTGCTTGCGCTGCTGCTGCGGCCGCCGCTTCGAGGAAGTCCCCTCGGACGGATCCGTCACTGGTAGAGCGTCCCGGTGTTGACGACCGGCTGGGCGGCCCGGTCACCGCACAGCACCACCATGAGGTTGGACACCATCGCCGCCTTCCGCTCGGAGTCCAGCTCCACGATGTCCCGCTCGGTCAGCCGGGCCAGCGCCATCTCGACCATGCCGACCGCGCCGTCCACGATCTGCCGGCGGGCCGCGACGACCGCGCCGGCCTGCTGCCGCTGGAGCATCGCCGAGGCGATCTCGGGGGCGTAGGCGAGGTGCGTGAAGCGGGACTCGATGATCTGCACGCCGGCCGCCTCCACGCGCGCGTGCAGTTCGACGGCGAGCTTCTCGGTGATCTCCTCGGCGTTCTCGCGCAGCGAGAGGCCGCCCTCCTCGTGGGAGTCGTAGGGGTACTCGATGGCGATGTGCCGCACGGCCGCCTCGGTCTGCGTGGAGACGAACTCGATGTAGTCGTCGACCTCGAAGGAGGCCTGCGCGGTGTCCTCGACGCGCCACACGACGACCGCGGCGAGCTCGATCGGGTTGCCGTAGGCGTCGTTGACCTTCAGGACCGCGGTCTCGTGGTTGCGGACGCGGGTGGAGATCTTGGTGCGTGAGGTGAGCGGGTTCACCCAGCGCAGGCCGTCCTGCCGGATCGTGCCGCGGTAGCGCCCGAAGAGCTGGACGACGCGGGCCTCGCCCGGCGCCACCATGTTCAGCCCGCACATCGCGACGAACGCGGAGATCGCGACCAGGATGCCGAGGACGATCAGCGTGGCCTTGAGGCCGGCCCCCGTGACGGTCGTGGCGCTGACGATCATGGCGATGCCGCCGAGCAGCCCGATCAGGCCGAGGAGCAGGGCGAGCCCGCCGCCGATGCTGTGCGCCTGGAACTCCCGGACGCGTGGGGCGGGCATCTCCGGGACGTCGGCGACGGCCGGTGAGTCGTGCGTGGACATGAGGGGTCCCCCGTTTCTAGTTTAGCTCTTTCCTAGCTAAGTGATATCACTTTACCCCGACACGGCAACCTCAACCCCCCTTCGGGCGTCGGTTCCGTAGGAAGGCGTGCTGATTGTCACGTCCGTAAAAGACCGAAAGAGTCGGACTTTGTCATAGAGGGCGGTGTTAGCTTTCTGAGCTGACCTGAGCCACGGAACCGAAGTGACACCCGAGAGCGGAGCGGAGCGAACGGACCCATGGGACGAGCGGAAGACAGACGAGCGCGGCAGCGAGGTGGCCACCGCGCGGCGCCGAAGAACCGCCGTTCGTCGCGCGCTGCGAGCCCGGAAGGCCCGACCGGCCCCGGCCGCCGGCGGGGCAGGCCCGGCAAGTCCGGGAAGAGCGGCATACGCAGGCTGTTCACCTGGCGGAAGATGCTCGGCACCTTCCTCGGCCTGTGCCTGCTGGGCATCGGCGGCTTCATCCTGCTGTACCTGCTGGTGTCCGTCCCCGAGGGCAACGCGGCGGCGAAGCTGCAGAGCAACGTCTACAAGTACAGCGACGGCACGGTCCTGGTCCGCGACGGCGAGGTCAACCGCGAGGTCGTCGACCTGGCCAGGGTGCCCAAGGCCGTCCAGCGGACCTTCGTGGCCGCCGAGAACAAGTCCTTCTACCAGGACAACGGCGTCGACCTGAAAGGCACGACCCGAGGCCTGCTCAACACCCTCAGCGGCAAGGGCGCGCAGGGCGGTTCGACGATCACCCAGCAGTACGTCAAGAACTACTACCTCAGCCAGGAACAGACGGTCACCCGCAAGCTCAAGGAGCTGGTGATCTCGCTGAAGGTGGACCGCCAGATGTCCAAGGACGACATCCTCGCGGGCTACATCAACACCAGCTACTACGGCCGCAACGCCTACGGCATCCAGGCCGCGGCGCAGGCCTACTACCGCGTGGACGCCGACGAACTCACCGTCGAGCAGGGCGCGTACCTCGCCGCGCTGCTGCAGGCGCCGAGTCAGTACGACTGGGCGGTCGCCTCGGAGACCAGCAAGCGACTGGTGAAGAACCGCTGGAACTACGTCCTGGACAACATGGTCGAGAAGCGCTGGCTGGGCGCCTCCGAACGCCAGGGGATGAAGTTCCCGGTGCCGAAGGAGCCGCAGGGCAATCCCGGCATGGAGGGCCAGACCGGCTACTGGGTCGACGCGGCCAACGCGGAGCTGGCCCGGCGACTGGTCGCCCAGGGGACGGCGCAGGACCAGGACCAGGCCCTCGCCATGGTCAAGCGCGGCGGCTGGAACCTGACGCTGAACGTCGACAAGAAGAAGCAGGCCCAGCTGGAGAAGGCCGCCGAGGAACAGTTCGCGAGCAAGCTCGACCCGAAGAAGCGCAAGGTCGACGCGAACATCCAGCCCGGCGCCGTGTCCGTCGACCCGAAGACCGGCAAGGTCGTCGCGATGTACGGCGGCGTGGACTACGTCAAGCACTACACGAACAACGCGACCCGCCGCGACTACCAGCCGGCCTCCACCTTCAAACCGGTGATCCTGGCCGCCGCCGTGGAGGAGGCCGCCGAGACCCAGGACGGCGAGCCGATCACCGCGAACACGATCTACGACGGTGACAGCCGGCACCAGGTCACGGACAGCGGCGAGAAGGTCGGCTTCGCCCCGCCGAACGAGGACGACGTCGACTACGGCGACGTCACCGTGCAGACCGCGATGAACAAGTCCATCAACTCCGTCTTCGCCCAGATGGGCGTCGACGTCGGCATGGACCAGGTGATGGAGGTCGCCGGCGAGCTCGGCATGGACACCGAGGGCATGCAGGCGGTGCCGGCCCAGACGCTCGGCTCCATGGGCGCGAGCCCGCTGGAGATGGCGGGGATCTACGCCACCCTCGACAACCACGGCAAGAAGGTCACGCCGGCGGTGCTGGCCTCGGCCGAGCACAAGGACACCGTGGTGGACCTGCCGGACCCCGTCGGTGATCAGGTCATCAGCCGGGAGTCCGCCGACACGGTCACCTCGGTGCTCACCGGCGTGGTCGACGACGGCACGGCCCGCAGGTCGGTGCGCGACAACCCGGAGCGTCACGGGCAGCAGGTGGCCGGCAAGACGGGTACCTCCGACTACGGCAGGTCCGCCTGGTTCACCGGCTACACCCCGGACCTGGTGACCTCGGTCGGCCTGTTCGGCCAGGACGCCAAGACCGGCAAACAGGTGAACATGGCGGGCGCCACCGGCACCCTCCCGGGCAAGGGCCGAGTCAACGGCGGCGGGTTCCCGGCACAGATCTGGGCGGCCTACACCTTCGGCGTGATGGACGAGGTCAGCAAGTTCGACCTGGACACCACCCAGGGCGCCGCGGTCAAGCCGACCTACACCCCGCCCCCCAGTGACGAGCCGACCACCGAGGCTCCCACCTCCGAGCCGCCGACGTCGGCACCCCCGACGTCCGAGTCCCCGACCCGGACGCCGAGTCAGACGCCGAGCCAGACGCCCAGTCAGTCGCCGCCGTCGCAGACTCCCTCGACGGAACCCCCGCCGTCCATACCGACGACCCCGACGACCCCGGAGAACCCGTTCCTCCCGGACGACGAGCGATAGAAGAGGGCGCCCGGCGGATTCAGCCGGGCGCCCTCTCGGTTCACCCGCGATTCAGCTCGAACCAGACGACCTTCCCGGTGCTGAGCCGAGTCGCCCCCCACCGCCGGGCCAGCCGGTTCACCAGATACAGCCCACGCCCGCCCTCGTCCGTGGCACGGGCCTGCCGCAGGCGCGGCAGCTGCGGCACGTCGTCGCCCACCTCGCAGCGCAGCACGTCCGTCCGCAGCAACCGCAGCGTCACCGGCCGCGACGCATATCGCACGGCGTTGGTGACGACCTCACTGATGAGCAGCTCGACGGAGTCCGTCAGCTCCTCCATGTCCCATCGGGACAGCGCACCGCGGGCCAGCCGCCGGGCCTTGCCCGGTGCCATCTCCTCCGGCTCCAGGTACCAGTACGCCACATCGCTCGGCGCGATCCCGTCGAACCGGGCGGCGAGCAGCGCGATGTCGTCGTCCCGGTCGCCCGGTCCGAGCATGTCCAGCACCTCGTCGCACAGCGCTTCCAGCGGCGGCGGATGATCCGGCCCGGTGAGCTGCGCGGTCGCGGCCAGCTTCTCGCGCAGCTGCTCTATGCCGGTCCACACGTCGCGCAGCCGGGACTCGACCAGCCCGTCCGTGTACAGCAGCAGCGTCGCCCCGGCCGGCGCGTCCAGCTCCACCGCCTCGAAGTCGACTCCGCCGACACCGATCGGCGCGCCCGCCGGGACGCGCAGTACCTCGGCCCGCCCGCCCAGGTGCAGCAGCACCGGTGGCGGATGGCCGGCGTTGGCGATGGTGATCCGGTGCGACACCGGGTCGTAGACCGCGTACAGACAGGTCGCCATCCGGTCGGTGCCGAGTCGCTGGGCCTGCTCGTCGAGGTGGTGCAGCACCTCCTGCGGCGGCAGGTCGAGCCCGGCGAGCGTCTGCGCCGTCGTGCGCAGCTGGCCCATGATCGCGGCGGACGTCATGGAGTGACCCATCACGTCGCCGACGACGAGCGCGACCCTGCTCCCGGGCAGCGGGATGGCGTCGTACCAGTCGCCGCCGACCCGTGCGGTCTCGGCGGCCGGCAGGTAGCGGGAGGCCAGCCGGACACCCGTCGGCTGCGGCAAGGTCTCGGGCAGCATGGTGCGCTGCAACTCGTCGGCGATGTACGCCTCGCGGCCGTACAGCACCGCCTTGTCGATGCCGAGCGCGCTGTGCGTGGCGAGCTGGGCCGCGATCAGCAGGTCGTCCGCCTCGAACGCCAGCCGCTCCGGGCGGCGCAGGAAGACCGCGGCGCCGATGACGCGCCGGCGGCCGCGCAGCGGGGCAAGGATGGCCCGCTGACCGGCGGGGATCACCGCATCGCCGTTCTCGCCGAGCAGTTCGGGCAGCGCGGCACGGGCGGCGGGCGCGTCGGCGAACACGGGACGTACCCCGCGCAGCACCTCGGCGAGCGCGCCCCCGGGCCGTACCTCGCACAGCTCGGCGGTCAGCGTCGACAGCTCCGACGGCTCCGGCTGGAGCACCGGCGCGAAACCGCCCTCGGTGTCCCGCTCCTCCGGGATCCGGTCGGTGCGCCGCAGCCGCAGCACGACGGGGCCCGTGGGCCGCTCGTCGCCGACCGGCAGCGGATCGCGCAGATAGACGAGGATCGCGTCGGAAAACGTCGGCACGGTGGCCCGGCACAGCCCCATGACGATCTCGTCGAGGTCGATGCCGCGGGCGATCCGGCGGGTGGCGGCGCCCACGAAGCGCAACCGGTCGCCGTCCCGCCGCATCGGCGTGGGCCGGCCGAGCGGGGACGGCTGGCCGGTACGGCGATCCTGGCCGCCGGGGCCCGAACGCTCCGGGTCGATGCCGGGCTGCGCCGGGATGGCCTCCGGCGCCGGGCGCGGGCGGTGGTTGTCGGGCTCGGCCGCGGCCGGCTGGGAGTGCTCAGGACCGGTGGCGCCGCCGGGCGTCACGGAAGTGCCCGAGGGCGTCTCACCGGTGCTGCGGGCCTGTGCGGGTAAAGCGGCGGCACCGGAGGTCAGCGGCGCCGCCGGGGTACGCAGGAGCGCCCCGCGGGGATCCGCGGGGTCGACGCCCGCCTGGGGGCGCTCGAAAGATGTCGGCTGCTCCGTCACGCGTGTCGAATCCATCCGTCCGGGGCCGTGCGCGCCTTGTACCGCGCGTGCAGTTCGTCCCGCCGAAGTCCCGATACCCGGAATACATGCCCCAGGAACGGAATTCCCGTGTGGTCAGAGGCTGTTCCCGTGCCACCGGCGCACCGCCCGCTGCCCGCACGGGGGTTGCCCTCGTAGCCCTCGCTCACGTCCTGCCGCCCCTCGGTGACATCCGGTCAAGCTCACTGCGCGTCCCGCGAGTTGTCGCCGCGCGCCCCTTGCGGAGGACGATCCTACGTTTCCCGCCCGGGGGCGCGGCAAGGGTCTCATGAGGACACACGCGCAGGCATACGATCCCAGTCCTCCGGAAGTGAGGGTACGGCCCAGGCCGGATCCGGCCGCCAGTGCTGCCAGCCGTCGGCGAACGGCGGCCCCCAGGCGCGGATCACCTCCACCGCGGCCCGCCCCGCGTCCCGGACGTGTGCGGCCTGCGCGGCGTCCATCAGGCCGTCCCGCTGGGCCTGCGCGAACTCGTCCTCGTCCCGCCAGTGCCAACTGCGGTCCGGGTGCACGGAGATGTCGAGAAAGTGATCCTCGGAGTCCACGCCGCCGCTCCAACGCGCCAGCGGCTGCTCCAGGTTGACGTACCAGTTCTTGAACTGCCACCCCGGGTCCCAGAACAGCCACACCGACCAGGGTTCACGAGGCCGGGCCAGCTTCAGCACACCGGTGCCGAACCAGCGGTCGCGCTGCACGGTCCGCGGCTTGGTGTAGCGCGTCTCCAGGGGCTCCAGGTGCACCGGCGTCCCGTCGGCGAGCACCGGCTTGACGCACTCCGTGCCCGGCGCCATCCACACGGCGAGCAGGTCGGCGTCGTCGCGCACGACGGTGACGGGGCGCGCGATGTGGAAGCGGTCGCCTGCGTTCTCCCGGTACCGCCACAGGATGTGACTGCCCGGTGCCCAGAAGGCCGTGGCTCCGCCCGCTTCCACGCGTCTCACCGCTCCGTCGTCCGTCATGCACAGATATTAGGTGTCACCGGCATACGACGCTGCGGCGCGTGTCACGGTTCACGCGCCGGTCACACGGCCCCGTGTGCCGGTCACGGGTGTGTCATCCGCAGGACGTCCAGCGCCTCGTCGAGCTGCTGCACCGTGAGGTCGCCGCGCTCCACGTAGCCGCCCTCCAGGACGACCTGACGGATCGTCTTGCGCTCGGCCAGCGACTTTTTGGCGACCTTGGCGGCCTCCTCGTACCCGATGTACTTGTTCAGCGGCGTCACCACGGAGGGGGACGACTCGGCGTACTCGCGGGCGCGTTCCCGGTTGGCGGTGATGCCGTCGACGGTCCGGTCGGCGAGCAGCCGGGAGACGTTGGCGAGCAGCCGGACGGACTCCAGCACGTTCTTCGCGATGACCGGGAGCATCACGTTCAGCTCGAAGTTGCCGGAGGCGCCCGCCGTGGCGACCGTGGTGTCGTTGCCGACGACCTGGGCGCAGACCATGAGCACGGCCTCCGGGACGACCGGGTTGACCTTGCCCGGCATGATCGACGAACCGGGCTGGAGATCGGGCAGGTTGATCTCGGCGAGCCCGGTGCGCGGCCCGGACGCCATCCAGCGCAGATCGTTGGCGATCTTCGTCAGTCCGACGGCGATGGTGCGCAGCTGCCCGCTGGTCTCGACGATCCCGTCCCGGGCGCCCTGCGCCTCGAAGTGGTTGCGGGCCTCGGTGAGCGGCAGGCCCGTCGCGCGGGCCACCTCCGCGATCACGGCCGCCGGGAAACCGGGCGGGGTGTTGATGCCGGTGCCGACCGCCGTGCCGCCGAGTGGCAGTTCGGCGAGCCGGGGGAGCGAGGCCTCCAGCCGCTCGATGCCGTAGCGCACCTGGGCGGCGTACCCCCCGAACTCCTGGCCCAGCGTCACGGGTGTGGCGTCCATCAGATGGGTCCGTCCCGACTTCACCACGTCGGCGAACTCCTCCGCCTTGCGCTCCAGGGCGGCGGCGAGGTGCCGCAGCGCCGGGATCAGGTCGCGCAGCACGGCGGCGGTGGCGGCGATGTGCAGGGAGGACGGGAAGACGTCGTTGGACGACTGGGACGCGTTGACGTGGTCGTTGGGGTGCACGTCCCGGCCGAGCCGCTCGCTCGCGAGGGTCGCGATGACCTCGTTGGTGTTCATGTTGGACGAGGTGCCGGACCCCGTCTGGAACACGTCGACGGGGAAGTGCTCGTCCCAGCGCCCCTCCGCCACCTCCCGCGCGGCCTCCTGGACGGCCTCCGCGATGTCCTTGTCGATAACGCCGAGCTTGGCGTTGACGGTCGCGGCAGCGGCCTTGATCCGTGCGAGCGCCTCGATGTGCGCGCGCTCCAGCCGCTGCCCGGAGATCGGGAAATTCTCCACGGCCCGCTGGGTCTGGGCCCGCCACCTGGCGTCGGCCGGGACCCGCACCTCGCCCATCGAGTCGTGCTCGATGCGGTACTTCTGGTCGCCGTCGTCGGCGTTCGTCGTCTTCGTCATCGTTGTGGTACCTCCAGGTGGGAAGCGCGTCGCCTGCGGGGGCGTATTCCCGGTCCAGGATCGCGCGAGCCGGCTGTCAGCCTCCGCAAGGGGGCTCGTACGGCAGGTCCGGCGACACGTACTCCCTCCAGCGGGCGGCGGTCAGGGCGTGCCGGGTGGCGGCGCACAGCATCGACCGCGCACGGGCGGTGTCGGTCTGCCAGACGCGCAGCGTGCCGTCACCGCCGCCGGTGACGAGGTGGCCGCCACGCGGGGCGTGCGCCAGCGCCGACACGGAACCGCCGTGGCCGCTGACCGGATAGCCGTACGCGCCGGCGCGGGCCGGATCGGAGACGTCCCACAGCCGGACCTGGCCGATGGCGTTCCCGCTGGCGAGCAGGGTGCCGTCAGGGGAGAAGCCGACGCTGTTGGTGATGCCTCCGGTGAGGAGGGGCTCCCCGACGGCGGTCGGTGAGCGGGGCCGGGAGACGTCCCAGAGCCTGACCTTGCTGTCCCCGCCACCGGTCGCGACCAGGCTCGCGCGGGGGCTGGCCGCGAGGGCGAAGACGAACTGGGAGCTGCTCGACTCGCCCGTGAGGGAGGGCACAGCGCCGTCGGCGGTGCGCCAGACACGCAGGACGCCGGTGGTGTCGGCCGTGTACACGTACCCGCCCCGCGGTGCGGCGGCCATGCCCCTGACCGGCATCTGCTGTCCGCGCAGCTCACCGTCGCCGAGCGGGTCGGGACGGCCCGGGTCCGAGACGTCCCAGATCCGCAGACCGCCTCCGAAACCGCCGCTGATGATCTGGGAGGCGGCCATGAGGGAGCGCCCACCCGCGTCGAAGGCCAGCGCGCCGACGGGCTTCGTCTGCCCTGGCAGCGCGCCCGCGACCGGCGAGGGGCGGGCCGGAGCCGAGACGTCCCACAGCCGTACGTCGCCGCCGACCTCCCCGGTGGCCAGCAGCGGGCCGCGGGCCCGACCGGGCCGGAAGGCCAGCGCGTTGACGGCGGAAGGAAACGACGGGAGCGTGCCCAGCGAGGTCAGGCGGGTCGGCTCGGAGACGTCCCAGAGCGTGACCCGGTTGCCGGACGCCGCCGCCAGCAGCCGTCCGTCGGAGCTCACCGCCATCGATTCGACGCCGCTGCCTGCGCCGGTGACGGCCAGCGTGCCGGGCAGCCGCCACAGCAGCACCCTGCCGTCGATCCCACTGCTGGCGAGTGTGCGCCCGGTGACGTCGAAGGCCAGGTTGTTGACCGTGGTGGTGTGTCCGCGCAAGGGGGACGCGAGCACCCGGGTGGCGCCGGGCGACCCCGCGTTCCACAGGTGCACGGCTCCCGAGTTCTCCCCGGTGGCCAGGATCCGCCCGTCCGGGCTGAAGGCGAGCGACATGACCGGGCTGTTGAGGAACAGCGTGTTCGCCACCTTCGGGCGGCGCGGCTTCGACACGTCCCAGACGATGGCCCGGTTGTCGCTCCCGGCGCTGACCAGGGTCCGCCCGTCCGGGCTGTACACCACCCGGTTGACGATGTTGTTGTGACCGCCGAGTTCACCGCCGAGCGCCTTCGGGCGGGCCGGGTCCGAGACGTCCCACAGCCGCAGCAGCCGCGAACGGCTGGTACCGGGAGCGGTGCCGCCGCTCACGGCCAGCGTGTCGCCGTCCGGGCTGAAGGCGGTGGAGACGACGACCTGTCCCACGACGGAGTGGACGGTGCTGAGCCGGCGCGGCTGCCTCGGCTCCGCCACGTTCCACAACTCGACGGTGCCGGTCGTGACGTCACCGGTCTGGAAGTACGTCGAGACGGCCAGCGTCCGCCCGTCGGGACCGAACGCCACACTCCACACCGGTCCGCTCGACACGCGCACCGCGGGCGAGAGGGCCACCGGATGCCTGGCGTCGGAGACGTCGTACATCCGCAGGTCACCGCCGTCGCCGACGGCCAGCAGATCGCCCCGCTGGTTGTACGCCGTCCCGGCCGTCCGCCCTTCCCCCGGTGTGATCGCGCCGGTCAGCGGGGCCGGAGCGGCCGGATCGGAGGTGTCCCAGACGCGCAGCGCGCCCGAGGAGGTGGCCAGCCGGCCCGCCCGGCCGAACGAGATCGAGTACACCCTCTCGAACCGCTGCGGCAGCGGCGTGGCGTGAATCGTGCCCGCACCCTGCATCAGCCGGGTGCGCAGGGCCGGCGTCGCCCGCATTCCGTACGCGACGAGGTCGAGCTGCGCGGCGAGCGCGCTGTTGGTGTCGCGCTGGCGGTCCGCCTCGGCGGTGACCCGGTTGAAGATCGCGGCGTCGCGCTGCGCGAGCGCGTCGCTCCTGCGGTCGAAGGCGAACACCGCCAGTGCCGAGGCGATCAGCGCCAGTGTGGTGATCGTCGCGATCGCGCCGCGCCGGATCCGCCGGGCGCGCTCGTCGTGCCGCCGGGAGGCGGCGAGGAACGCGGCGGCCAGCGGCTGGACGTCGTGCCGGTGGTCCGCCGCCCAGGTCCGGGCCTGCTCCAGCCGGGGGCCCCGGTACAGCAGCGTGGCATCGCCGCGCCCGCCGTTCTCCCAGGCGGCCGCCGTTTCCTCCACGTCCTGGCGGACCAGGGCGTGCTGACCGGCCGCCTTGATCCAGTCGCGCAGCTCGGTCCAGGCCCACAGCAGCGCCTCGTGCGTGACCTCCACGGTGGCCTCGCTGTGCGCGACCCCCATGGTGAGCAGCCGGGCGTCGGCGAACCGCTCGACCAACTCCTCGACCGCACCACGATCGGCGGCCGTGCGCAGCAGGTCGCGGCGGGTACGGCGGCGACGGGACACCTCACCGTTCTCGCCGATCCGCACCAGGCCGAGGAAGAACGGCCGCGCCGCGGCCTGGGCCGCGGGCGTGAGGCCCCCGAACACGTCCTGTGCGGTGCGCTCGATCGCGCCGTCGATGCCCCCGGTGTCCCGGTAGCTGCCCACGGTGAGGGTGCGGCCCCTGCGCCCCACCCAGGTGCGCTCCAGCGCGTGGGCCAGCAGCGGCAGTTGACCCGCCCCGTAGGCGGCACCCCCGTCGCGCCAGGCCGTGCCGCGCAGATCGCGCAGGATGAGGTCCACCAGCCCCTGTTCGAGCTCCAGCCGGGCACGGTCCGCAGGGAGCGTCACGGCCCGGCGTACTTCCGCGTCGTCCATCGGGCCGACGATGACCTGATGGGTGTCCAGGACGTCACGCAGATGCGGGAAGGCGAGGCAGGAACCGTAGTGGTCCGCCCGCAGGCCGTAGACGACCAGGGCGAGGGGTTCCCGGGCGTCACCGCCATCGGCCAGCGCGGCCAGCGCCGCCACGAACCGGTGACGTGCCGCGGCGTCCTCGCACGCCGTGAACAGCTCCTCGAACTGGTCGACGACGAGTACCAGCCGCTCGCCCGGAGCCGGCCGGAGCCCCTCCCGCAGCACCGCCGCGAGCCGCTGCGGCCGGTGCTCGACGGCCTCCGCCACCACCTCTTCCTCGGCACCGGTCAACTGGACGAGCCCGGCGGTGAGCGCCCCGAGCGGGTCGGACGTGGGAGTCAGCAGCAACTGACGCCACCGCGCCGACCCCTCGACCTGACCCTTTGCCAGCTCCCAGAGCAGCCCGGCCCGCAGCAGCGAGGACTTGCCCGCACCGGACGGCGCGACGACGGCCAGCGGCCTGTGCTCGTGCAGGCACCGCCGGAGCCGGCCCAGCAACTGGCTGACCACCTCCTCCCGCCCGAAGAACCACTGGGCCTCGTCCAGGCGGAACGCACGCATCCCGGGGTACGGGCACGTGCCGCCGCTCGCGGGGCTTGTGGTCCGGTCGTGGCGCTCACCGGCGGGGTAGTAGTGCTCGTGCCTGTTCACGTCGCCCTGCACGACGATCATGCTCTGCGCCGACTGATACACGGTGCCGTGCTCGGTGGCTCTGGCGCGCAGGACGACGTCCACCCGGCGCTCCCCGGGGTTCTCCGGGGAGGTCATGGCCGATGGACGTTGATGGTGTGGCCCGCCTGGTAGACCGTGCCGCTGTCCCTCGCCTCGGCCTTCATGTCGATGCGTTGCGGTGCCGATTCGCCCTGTCCGGCGCTGAGTTCGTCGACCAGCGCGGTGAGCGCCCGGCGTGCCGCCGGCTCGGCGTCGAGCAGCAGGCGGAAACGCTCCTCCCAGGCCGCGACGAGCCGGGACTCCTCGTTCTCACCCGGCGAGCCGCGCAGTACGTCGACGGCGTCGTCCGTCGCGGACTCCACCTCGTCGGCCTCGGCCGGGCGGTGCCGCCGCCACACGCCCACGACCCGTTCCCGCACCCGTTCCCAGGCGTCGGTGGTGAGTGAGCTCACCACCGTGTTGGCTGCCGTCGTCGCCAGGACGGCCAACTGGTCCTCCATGAGCGTCCCCCGTGTTCCGTACGTGTCCGGTGTGCATGCCGGTGACAACTGCTCTGGGTAGTCTGCCAGTTGCTCTGCGCCCAGTGTGGGGAAGTCGAGACCGGCCGTGCGAGGGCGCGGAGGTGAGGGAACAGTGAACGAGGCCCCGGCACCTTTCCGGTGCGTGGGGCCTCGTGAAGGGGTTCGGTCCGGGAGATCCCGGGGCGTTCCGGCGGGTTACGCCAGCCCGGGTCCCCGAACCGGAATCGACGTGAACGTCGGCTGCTCAGGTTCCCGCGAACTGAAGAAGTCGTTGCCCTTGTCGTCGACCACGACGAACGCCGGGAAGTCCTCGACCTCGATCTTCCAGACGGCCTCCATGCCGAGCTCCTCGTACTCGACGACCTCGACCTTCTTGATGCAGTCCTGGGCGAGGCGGGCGGCGGGGCCGCCGATGGAGCCGAGGTAGAAGCCGCCGTGCGTGCCGCAGGCGTCGGTGACCTGCTGGCTGCGGTTGCCCTTGGCCAGCATCACCTTGGAGCCGCCCGCCGCCTGGAACTGCTCGACGTAGGAGTCCATGCGGCCGGCCGTCGTCGGGCCGAAGGAGCCGGAGGCGTAGCCCTCGGGGGTCTTCGCGGGGCCGGCGTAGTACACCGGGTGGTCCTTCAGGTACTGCGGCATCTCCTCGCCCGCGTCCAGCCGCTCCTTGATCTTGGCGTGCGCGATGTCGCGGGCCACGACCAGAGGGCCGGTGAGGGAGAGGCGGGTCTTGACCGGGTACTTGGTCAGCTCGGCGAGGATGTCGTCCATCGGCTGGTTGAGGTCGATCCTGACGACGTCGCCGGCCTCGTCCAGGTGCTCGTCCGTGGTGTCGGGGAGGAAGCGAGCCGGGTCGGTCTCCAACTGCTCCAGGAAGACGCCCTCGGCGGTGATCTTCGCGACCGCCTGCCGGTCGGCCGAGCAGGACACGGCGATGGCGACCGGGCAGGACGCGCCGTGCCGGGGAAGGCGCACGACACGGACGTCGTGGCAGAAGTACTTGCCGCCGAACTGAGCGCCGATACCGATCTTCTGCGTCAGTTCGAAGACCTTCTCCTCCAGCTCCTTGTCCCGGAACCCGTGCCCGAGGGGCGAGCCCTCGGCGGGGATCTCGTCCAGGTAGTGCGCGGAGGCGTACTTCGCGGTCTTCAGCGCGTACTCGGCGCTCGTGCCGCCGACCACGATGGCCAGGTGGTACGGCGGGCAGGCGGCCGTGCCCAGCGAACGGATCTTCTCCTCCAGGAACTTCATCATGGAGGCCTCGTTCAGGACGGCCTTCGTCTCCTGGTAGAGGAACGACTTGTTGGCGCTGCCGCCGCCCTTGGCCATGACGAGGAACTTGTAGGCGCCGCCGTCGGTCGCGTACAGCTCGATCTGCGCGGGGAGGTTGGAGCCGGTGTTCTTCTCCTCCCACATGGTCAGCGGGGCCATCTGGGAGTAGCGGAGGTTGAGGTTCTTGTAGGCGTCGTAGATGCCCCGGGACAGGGCCGCCTCGTCGCCGCCGTCGGTCAGCACGTTCTGCCCGCGTTTGCCCATGACGATCGCCGTACCGGTGTCCTGGCACATGGGCAGCACGCCCGCGGCGGCGATGTTGGCGTTCTTCAGCAGGTCCAGGGCGACGAACTTGTCGTTGCCGGACGCCTCCGGGTCGTCGATGATCCGGCGCAGCTGGGCCAGGTGGGCCGGGCGCAGGTAGTGCTGGATGTCGTGGATGGCCTCCTCGGCGAGCTTGCGCAGCGCCTCGGGCTCGACCTTGAGGAACGTCCGCCCGTCGGCCTCGAAGGTGGAGACACCCTCGGAGGTCACCAGCCGGTACGGGGTGGTGTCCTCCCCCATGGGGAGAAGATCGGTGTACTCGAACTCAGGCATCGCGCCCATTCCTCACTCACGGCAGACAGCGGCTGGCATCCATTGGCAGCGTCCACAAGCGTAGGACGTGGCACGGACGGCGAGCTTGTGAGGTAAGGCTCAGTTCGAACCGACGTGCCCGGCCCACCTCCTGGGGTGTCGCGATCTATCGTGTGTGGGTACGCTGCTGCTGTGGACCTTCAGAAGCAGACCGCGCCCGGCTCCGAACTCCGCGCCTCCGACGCCGACCGCGACCATTTCGCGGACATCCTGCGCGAGGCCCTGGCGGAGGGCCGCCTCAGCGCCGAGGAGCACGCCGAGCGGGTGGAGGGTGTCTACACCGCCAAGACGGTCGGTGAACTGGAGCCGTACGTCCGGGACCTGCCCGGGGTGCACCAGGCCCGCGCGACCCCCGGGTACGCCTCAGCGCCCCAGCGCCCCTCGGCCGGCGCGATACCGGCGGACCCCGACGAGAACGTGGTCGCGGTGTTCAGCGCCGCGGTGCGCAAGGGCCGCTGGCGGGCGGGCCGCCGCATCCACGTGTACTCGGTCTTCGGCAGCGTCGAGATCGATCTCAGCGAGGCGGTCTTCGAGTACCAGCAGGTCGTGGTCAAGGCCTGGTCCGTCTTCGGGAACGTCGAGGTCCGCGTGCCGGAGAACGTCTCGCTGCGCGGCTCCGGTGGTGGCGTCCTCGGCAACTTCGAGGTCGACAACCAGGACGCCCCGGACCCCGACGCCCCCGTCGTCTTCGTGGACGGCTGGGCCGTGCTCGGCAACATCGAGGCGCGGCCCAAGCGCGGGAAGCTGGTGGCGGACATCCTCGACCGTGTGCAGCGCAAGCTCGACAAGGGCCTGCGCAAGCACCTGGACTGCTGACGGTCGTGAAGTCGGCCTGAAACGCGAGGATGCGGTCACTTCCGGTGGTCCCGGGCGGCGCATCCGTATCCCCTGATTCCGGTCGTTGGGGACTCCCTGCATAGGCGCGCGTACAGCGGGTAGACCTTGCTGCATCGTCTCTCGCTCGCGAAGCCGTCGTCAGGAGTAGACCGTGCTGCAACCGCCGCATTCGTCCCTGCAGGTAGCTGCCGTTCCGGCCCAGCGGGTGCCAGTGCGAGACAGGGACCAAGACGCTCCATGGCACACGGAGGCCGTGTGCCGGCGCGACGAGGCCGGCCTGTTCTTCGCGCCCTCCAAGGAGCCCACCGCCGCCCGGCTCTCCCGCGAGGAGGCGGCCAAGCGCGTCTGCGCCCGCTGCCCCGTCATGGTCGAGTGCCGCGAACACGCGCTCCTCCAACCGGAGCCCTACGGCGTCTGGGGCGGCCTCACCGCCGCCGAGCGCCGCGTGGTCCTGGCCCGGCGCCGCCGGCGCGAACTGGAGCTGAAGAAGACGGCCCGCGCCGACAGCCGCATAGCGGCGGCCGGCTGACTCCTGCCCCACACGACCGAAGGCGCCCCCTCCGCACAGGGGGCGCCTTCGGTCGTGCCGGTCGTTGTTCGGGCCTCAGGGGCGCGGGGGACCGCGTGACAGGCCACGACGAACCCGCAGTCGCCGACGTCCCGCACCGCCCCGAAGGTCAGGCGCCTACTTCGCCCGCTCGAAATCGATGGCGCTGTACGCCCGCAACTTGCTCAGCCGATGCTCGGAGTCGATCCGCCGCACGGTCCCCGACTTGGACCGCATCACGATCGAGTCCGTCGTGGCCGTCTCCGACCGGTAGCGCACGCCCCGCAGCAGCTCCCCGTCGGTGATCCCGGTCGCCACGAAGAACACGTTCTCCCCGGTCACCAGGTCCTCGGTCGTCAGCACCCGGTCCAGATCGTGCCCGGCGTCGATGGCCCGCTGCCGCTCCTCGTCGTCCTTGGGCCACAGCTTGCCCTGAATGGTCCCGCCGAGGCACTTCACGGCACAGGCCGAGATGATCCCCTCCGGCGTACCGCCGACGCCCAGCAGCAGGTCCACGCCGGTGCCCTCGCGCAGCGCCAGGATCGACCCGGCCACGTCGCCGTCGGAGATCAGCTTGATGCGCGCACCCGTCTCGCGGACCTCCTCGATGAGCCGCTCGTGCCGCGGCCGGTCGAGGATGACGACGGTCACGTCCTCCGGCGCGGAGCGCTTGGCCTTGGCGACCCGCCGGATGTTCACCGACACCGGCGCGTCGATGTCGACGAAGTCCGCCGCCTCGGGCCCGGTGACCAGCTTGTCCATGTAGAACACGGCCGACGGGTCGAACATCGAGCCGCGCTCCGCCGCCGCGAGCACCGCGATGGCGTTGGTCATGCCCTTGGCGGTCAGGGTCGTACCGTCGATCGGGTCGACGGCGATGTCGCACTCCGGCCCGGTCCCGTCGCCGACCCGCTCCCCGTTGTAGAGCATCGGCGCCTCGTCCTTCTCGCCCTCCCCGATGACGACCACGCCGTTCATGGAGACGGTGGAGACGAGGGCGCGCATGGCGCGTACCGCGGCACCGTCGGCGCCGTTCTTGTCCCCGCGGCCGACCCAGCGGCCCGCGGCCATCGCCGCGGCTTCGGTCACCCGGACCAGTTCCAGGGCGAGGTTGCGGTCGGGGGCCTCGGAGGGCACATCGAGTTCGGACGGCAAGTGATGCTCGGTCATCGGAACGCACCTTTCTGATACGACGACGGCCGGATGAGGGTTCGGCGACGACTCTATCGTCAGATCGACAGAATGAGCAGGGCCCCCCACGGATGAGCGGCCGGGGTACCTGCGACGATAGGACGCGTGGCAGGCGCGAACGGCAAGCAGAAGACGGTCCGGGACATGGTTCTCTCCCTGGGCCTGATCGTGTTGGCGGGATTGGTCATGTACCTCTTCATCCCGCACGACGACGACCAGGAACCAGACGTCAAACGGGTGGACTACCGGGTCGAGCTGCTCACGGCCCGTCGCGCCGCGGCGTATCCGGTGGCCGCGCCGCAGGGCCTCCCGCAGACCTGGAAGCCGACGTCGGTCCGCTTCGACGGGCAGCAGCAGGACGCCTGGCACCTCGGTTTCCACGCCCCCGACGGGGAGTACGTCACGGTGAAGCAGTCCATGGACAAGCGGATCCCGTTCATCGAGGACGCCACCCAGGGCGCGCAGGAGACGAAGGTCACCGAGGAGATCGACGGCCGTACGTGGGTCCGCTACACCGGCGGCCGGTACGACGCGCTGGTCCTGGCGGAGGACGACGACGCCAAGGGCGCGACGACGGTGGTCGCCGGCACGGGCTCGTTCGAGCAGCTGACGACGATGGCGAAGGCGCTGAAGACGTCGTGACCCGGTAGCGGCGAAAGGGTGACGACGGAGAGGCCCCCGGCATCAGCTGCCGGGGGCCTCTCACGCGGGGAAGGGGAGTCACACGGTGGTGACGACCTCGTCGTACGCCAGTCGCGGGGAGCGCGCGAACCACGCGTCCGGCCCCGGGCGGCCGATGTTCACGACCATCAACGGCGTGTGGTCGTCGTCCAGGAACTCCTTGCGCACGCCCTCGAAGTCCATGCCGGTCATCGGGCCGGCGGCCAGCCCGGCGGCGCGCACGCCGATGATGAAGTAGGCGGCCTGGAGGGCGGCGTTCAGGCCGGCCGCGTTCTCGCGGGCCGGGCGCTCGGTGAAGAACGCGTCCTTGACCTGCGGGGCGTGCGGGAAGAGCTGCGGCAGCTCCTCGTGGAACTCGTTGTCCGCGGCGAGGATCGCGGCCAGCGGGGCGGCGGCCGTCTTGGCCCGGTTGCCCTCGGTCAGGTGCTGGACCAGGCGCTCGCGGGCTTCGGGGGAGCGGACCAGGGTGATGCGCAGCGGTGACTGGTTGAAGGCGGTCGGGCCGTACTTGACCAGGTCGTAGATCGCCTGCACCTGCTCCTCGGTCACCGGCTCGTCGGTGAAGGTGTTCGCGGTGCGGGCCTCGCGGAAGAGCAGGTCCTGGGCGGCGGGGTCAAGAACGAGAGACATACGTGATCTTTCCAGGTGCTGCGTCGGGTCCATGTACTGTGCACGGACCCACTGGCGAGACCGACCGTACGCCACAAGAAGTTCAAGCTTCAATTAAATCGGGTGGGCGGTGATCGGCTTCACACCCACCGCGGGTCAGGCCCGCGCCGCGCCGATCACTCCTGGTCGGCCCCCGCCTCGGCGGGCTCCGCCGCCCCCTCGGCCAGCGCCGCGTCCAGCCGGGCCCGCGCGCCCTCCAGCCACCGCCGGCACACCTTGGCCAGTTCCTCGCCGCGCTCCCACAGCGCGAGGGACTCCTCCAGCGTCGTACCGCCCGCCTCCAGCCGCCGTACGACCTCGATCAGCTCGTCCCGCGCCTGCTCGTAGCCCAGCGCCTCGTCCACATTGCCGCTCATCCGCCCACCCTAAGCATCGACACGTACGGAGAACTCACCCTCGGCCACCCGCGCCCGCAGGGGCTCGTCGGCCGTCACCTCGTCCGGTGCGCGGACCACGTGGCCGTCGGCCTTCTGCAGCACCGCGTACCCGCGCTGCAGGGTCGCCGCCGGCGAGAGGGCCACCACGCGCGCGTGCGTGTGCGTCAGCTCCGACTCGGCCCGGTCGAGGTGGTGCCCCAGGCACCGCCGCCCGCGCTCCACCAGCGCCGCCACCTGCCCGGCCCGCTCGTCGATCATCCGGTGCGGGTCCTGGATCGACGGCCGCGCCAGCGCGTGCGCCAGCCCGCGCTCCTCGCGCTCGACGAACACCGCCATGCACCGCCGCGCCCGGTCCCGCAGCTGCCGTACCCGCTCGAACTCCTCGCCCACGTCCGGTACGACCTTCTTCGCGGCGTCGGTGGGCGTGGAGGCCCGCAGGTCGGCCACGTGGTCCAGGAGCGGGTTGTCGGGCTCGTGGCCGATGGCCGACACCACGGGCGTACGGCAGGCCGCCACCGCCCGCACCAGCTGCTCGTCGGAGAACGGCAGCAGGTCCTCCACGCTGCCGCCGCCCCGCGCCACGATGATCACGTCGACGGCGTCGACCGCGTCGAGCTCCTTCACCGCCTGCACGACCTGCGGCACCGCGTGCACGCCCTGCACGGCGACGTTGCGCACCTCGAACCGCACGGCCGGCCAGCGGTGCCGGGCGTTCTCCAGCACGTCCCGCTCCGCGGCCGAGGCCCGCCCGCACACCAGCCCGATCAGCTGCGGCAGGAACGGCAGCGGCCGCTTGCGCTCCGGCGCGAACAGCCCCTCGCCCGCCAGCTTCTTCTTCAACTGCTCAAGACGCGCCAGCAGCTCCCCGACGCCCACGGGCTTTATCTCCGCGGCCCGCAACGACAGCTGCCCGCGCGGCGCGTACCACTCCGGCTTCGCCAGGACGACGACCCGCGCGCCCTCGCTCACCACGTCCGCGACCGCGTCGAACACCTGCCGGTAGCAGGTGACGCCGACCGAGATGTCGTACGACGGGTCCCGCAGCGTCAGGAACACCACGCCCGCGCCCGGCCGCCGCGACAGCTGCGTGATCTGCCCCTCGACCCAGACCGCCCCGAGCCGGTCGATCCAGCTCCCGATGAGCCGCGACACCTCGCCGACGGGCAGGGGGGTTTCCGGGGACGTGTTGACTGCCATGCCCGCGAGCGTAGTGGGCGGCACCGACAAACCCGGCCCGTGCTCAGCCCCCGGAGGGGCTCTCCCGGCAGGCCTGCGCCACCAGCACCACCACGCCGATCACCAGCCACACCGCCCCCACCACCTGCGCGCTCCGCGACGCCGCCACGACCACCGCGAGCGTGATCGCCGCCCCCAGCACCGGCACCAGGACATGCCGCCACCAGCTCACCGCCCCGCCCCGCCGCCGTACCGCGAACCACCCCACCACGCTCGCGTGCAGCAGCGTGAAGGCCGTCAGGGCACCGATGTCGACCACCGACACCAGGTGGTCCACGCCGTCGGCCTGCCGGGCCGCCCACACCGCCGCGACCATCGTGATCACCGCGGCGCTCAGCAGGGCCACGCGCGGCACCCCCGAGTCCGTCCGGGCCAGGGCCCGCGGCAGCCGCCGGTCCCGCGCCATCGCGAACAGCAGCCGCCCGGCCGCGGCCTGCCCGGCCAGCGCCGCGAAGGCCGCGCCGAGCGCCTTGCTCGCGGCCACCAGATCGTGCAGCCAGGTCCCCACGGACGCGTCCACGGCGTCGTAGAAGGCGGAGCCCTGCCTGGCGGGCTCGGCGGCGAGCTCCGCGGACGACACGGGCTCCAGCAGCGCCACCAGGTACGTCTGCGCGACGAACAGCACGCCCGCGAGACCGAGGCAGAACAGCACCGCGCGCGCCACCTGCCGCGAGCCGCCGGTCACCTCCTCCGCGAACGAGGCGATCGCGTCGAAGCCCAGATACGACAGCACGGCGATCGACACGGCCCCGATCACCGCCGACACCGCGAACGCCCCCTGCGTCCCGTCCCCCGACAGCGGCGACAGCCACGCCCGCTCGGCCCCCTCGCGCGCCAGGACGACGCTCGCCGACACCACGAAGACCAGCAGGACCACGATCTCCAGCGCGAGGACCAGGAAGCCCACCCGGGCGGCCGCACGCACGCCCCACAGGTTGAGCAGCGTCGTCACCACCACCGCCAGCGCGGTCCACACCCAGCGCGAGACCTCCGGGACCAGCGCCTCCATCGCGATGCCGGAGAAGAGATAGGCGACCGCCGGGATCAGCAGGTAGTCCAGCATCGCCATCCAGCCGGCGACGAATCCGGCCTCCTTGCCGAGCCCCACGCGCGCGTACGCGAAGACGGATCCGGCCTGGGGGACCACGCGCACCATCTGCGCGTAGCTGAATGCGGTGAACGCCATCGCCACCGTGGCGACGACGTAGACCAGGGCGACCGCCCCGTGCGACCTGGCGTCCAAGGTGCCGAAGACGCCGACGGGGGCCATCGGGGCGATGAACAGCAACCCGTAGACGACCAGGTCCCGAAAGCCCAGCGTGCGCCGCAGGCGGTGGTCCTCGTCCATCCAGGGCACCGCCGTGCCGGTTTCGGACATCAGCAGCCTCCGACCGTCCGTACGTGGTGCTCTTCCCCACCCCTCGCGGCTCAAGGCCAGTCTCCCCAGGAACGTCACAAGGGCGCGATCTTTGACCCCCCGAACGCGGCCTTACGATGGGTGCCATGACTGCTTCGCCTGGCCGCCGTGTCCTGCTCGCCGCCCCCCGTGGCTACTGCGCGGGTGTGGACCGCGCCGTGATCGCCGTCGAGAAAGCCCTGGAGCAGTACGGCGCTCCGATCTATGTCCGGCACGAGATCGTCCACAACAAGTACGTCGTCCAGACCCTGGAGAAGAAGGGCGCCATCTTCGTCGAGCGGACGGAGGAGGTCCCCCCGGGGAACATCGTGATGTTCTCGGCGCACGGCGTCGCCCCGGTCGTCCACCAGGAGGCCGAACGCGGCCGGCTGGCCACCATCGACGCGACCTGCCCGCTGGTGACCAAGGTCCACAAGGAAGCGGTCCGGTTCGCTGACGAGGACTACGACATCCTCCTGATCGGTCACGAGGGCCACGAGGAGGTCATCGGCACCTCCGGTGAGGCCCCCGAGCACATCCAGCTCGTCGACGGCCCCGGCGACGTGGCGAAGGTCGAGGTCCGCGACCCCTCCAAGGTCGTCTGGCTGTCCCAGACCACGCTCTCCGTCGACGAGACCATGGAGACCGTCGACGCCCTGAAGGACAAGTTCCCGCAGCTGATCTCGCCGCCCAGCGACGACATCTGCTACGCCACCCAGAACCGCCAGCTCGCGGTGAAGCAGATGGGTGCCGAGGCCGAACTCGTCATCGTCGTCGGCTCCCGCAACTCCTCCAACTCCAAGCGCCTGGTCGAGGTCGCCAAGCTCGCCGGCTCGCGCGCGGCCTACCTCGTGGACTTCGCCGACGAGATCGAGGAGGCCTGGCTGGAGGGCGTCACGACGGTCGGCGTCACCTCCGGCGCCTCCGTCCCCGAGGTGCTCGTCGAGCACGTGCTGGAGTGGCTGTCCGGGCGTGGCTTCGAGGACGTCGAGATCGTCAAGGCGGCGGAGGAGTCCATCACCTTCTCGCTGCCCAAGGAGCTCCGCCGTGACCTCCGCGAGGAGGCGGCCGAGCTGATCGCGCGGCGCACGGACGCGGAGGGCGTCTCCGGCGAGCGGTGAGACGGCGGGGGCGCGTCGGCGCCTCGCCAGGCGCGGCGTAGTGACCGTCAGTGGTCCGTCGTAACGTGGTGACATGCAGATCTTCGGTGTGGACATCGGCGGATCCGGGATCAAGGGCGCCCCTGTGGACCTCGACAGGGGCGCTCTCACGGACGAGCGTTTCAAGGTGCTGACCCCCCACCCGGCGACGCCGGACTCGGTGGCCGACGGCGTCAAGGAGGTCGTCGACCACTTCGGCTGGACCGGCCCGATCGGCGTCACGTTCCCGGGCGTCGTCACGGGCGGCGCCACGATCCGTACGGCGGCGAACGTCGACAAGACCTGGATCGACACGGACGCGCGCGTGCTGCTCGGCGACCGTCTCGGCGGCGTCCCCGTCACCGTGGTCAACGACGCGGACGCGGCGGGCATCGCAGAGATGGCCTTCGGCGCGGGCCGCGACCGCAAGGGCACGGTCATCACGCTGACCTTCGGCACGGGCATCGGCAGCGCCGTCTTCACCGGCGGTGTCCTCGTCCCCAACACCGAGCTGGGCCATCTGGAACTGCACGGGCACGACGCCGAGAAGCGGGCCTCCAGCAAGGTCAAGGAGGACCACGACATGTCGTGGGAGCACTGGGCGCGGCGGGTGCAGCAGTACCTGGCGCACGTCGAGATGCTCTTCTCGCCGGAGCTCTTCGTCATCGGCGGCGGCGTGAGCCGCAAGGCGCAGAAGTTCCTGCACTACATCGAGGGCATCAGGGCGGAGATCGTCCCCGCGGAGCTGCAGAACAACGCGGGCATCGTGGGGGCGGCGATGCGGGCGGCGGACGCGGGACAGGCACCGGGCAGCGGCGTGTAGGGCCGGGGGGACGACCCCGGTTCCCGCTGGGCCGACCCGGGTCTCCGCCCGGCCGGCCCGCACGGGCGGGCGTTCCCGGGACGGGCGGCTCGCGCCGCGCGGTTCACGCCGGTGGGCGGTTGCGTGCCGCGTGCCGACGCATCTGCCGCAGCTTGCGTACGGTCACGATCGACCCCGCGACGAGCGTCCCCCCGTACAACCACCCCGCTTGTGTGGCCAGCGCCGTGAACAGGCCCACGACGCGCCCGCTCAGCCCCTCCCCGCTCTCGGCGACCGGTACCAGCCCCAGGGCGAAGGCGATCGGCACCACGACGGGCACGGTCACCAGGTCCACCCCGCGCACCCACACCGCCGCCAGCACGCACACCGGCAGGAACAGCACGCCGTAGACGACGAGTGACGACCCGAACAGCAGCGCGTCGAGCGTGCCGAGCGCCAGCAGCACCGCCCCGCAGAACAGCCCGCAGCCGAGCCCGGTGAACCGCGGGTTGGGCAGCCGCCGTACCGCCTGGACGACGGGCGGGCCGGGACGCCGTAACGCCGCCGCGGGCCGCGCCGTACCGGCGGGACGGCCCTGTCGCCGCGCAGCGGCGGGCTTGGCCGGCCGCGGCGACGAACGCCCACCACCCCCGCCCGCGCCACCGTCCCCACCGCCGTTGCCGGCGCCGCGCCGAGCCTGCGACGGCAGGGGCGTCGGCGGCGCGGCGCCGCGTCGCGGTCCGTGCTGAGTAGAACGCGCCCTGTGTTGCTCCACTAGGCCAACTTAGGTCGATTAATGTGCCAAATAGGCCGTCCGACACGCCGTTGGGCAGAGCTTGGCCAAGCGTTCGACAGGGCGCCCGGCCGGACTCCGGCACCCCGTAAACTGGTGGATCGGCCAGCCAGTCCCCTGGCGCCTGCCCCGGCCCACCGGCCCCCACGCCCCTCTCACGTACGGGAAGTCGCAACGTGTCGCTCACGATCGGAATCGTCGGTCTGCCGAATGTCGGCAAGTCGACCCTGTTCAACGCCCTGACCAAGAACGACGTGCTGGCGGCCAACTACCCGTTCGCCACGATCGAGCCGAACGTCGGCGTGGTCGGCGTCCCCGACCCGCGGCTGACGAAGCTCGCCGAGATCTTCTCCTCGGACCGGGTGCTGCCGGCCACGGTCGACTTCGTCGACATCGCGGGCATCGTGCGGGGCGCGTCCGAGGGTGAGGGCCTGGGCAACAAGTTCCTGGCGAACATCCGCGAGTCCGACGCGATCTGCCAGGTCATCCGCGCCTTCAAGGACGAGAACGTCGTCCACGTCGACGGCAAGGTCTCGCCCAAGGACGACATCGAGACCATCAACACCGAGCTGATCCTGGCCGACCTCCAGACGATCGAGAAGGTGCTGCCGCGACTGCAGAAGGAGTCGCGGATCAAGAAGGACGTGGCGCCCAAGGTCAAGGCGGTCGAGGAGGCCAAGGAGATCCTCGAGAAGGGCGACACCCTCTTCGCGCACGGCATCGTGCAGGGCAGCGAGCGCGCCGAGCCCCTGCACGACCTGCACCTGCTCACCACCAAGCCCTTCCTCTACGTCTTCAACGTCGACGAGGACGAGCTGACGGACGAGACCTTCAAGAACGAGCAGCGAGCCCTGGTCGCCCCCGCCGAGGCGATCTTCCTCAACGCCAAGCTGGAGGCGGACCTCGCCGAGCTCGACGAGGACGAGGCCCTTGAGCTCCTCCAGTCCGTCGGCCAGGACGAGCCGGGCCTCGCGACCCTCGCCCACGTCGGCTTCAACACCCTCGGCCTGCAGACCTACCTCACGGCCGGCCCCAAGGAGTCCCGCGCCTGGACCATCAAGAAGGGCGCCACCGCCCCCGAGGCCGCCGGAGTCATCCACACCGACTTCCAGAAGGGCTTCATCAAGGCGGAGGTCATCTCCTTCGGCGACCTGGTGGAAACCGGCTCGGTCGCCGAGGCCCGTGCGAAGGGCAAGGCCCGCATGGAGGGCAAGGACTACGTGATGCAGGACGGCGACGTGGTGGAGTTCCGCTTCAACGTGTGATCGCATCATCACAGGCGGCCTGACCTGCGAGAACGCGGGTCAGGCCGTTGTCCTGTCCGCAACAGTCCGCAGAACCGGGAGCAGCTACGTGTCGTGGACCGTGGAGCGGTGTCCGACGTGTACGACCCACACCGTCAGTTCCCCGTTGTCGATCGTGTAGACGACACGGTGGTCGCCGACTCGTAGGCGGCGGCGCTCAGGCTGGGATACGAGTGCGGTGGTGTTGAAGCCGAAGGGGTCGCTCTCCAGCTCTGTCAGTTTGGCCAGGATTCGAAGCGCGATGTCACGCGGGATCTTGCGTAGCTCGGCCTGGGCCTCGGGCCGGAACACCGTGCGGTAGTCACTCACTGCGTGCCAGTGTCTCCCTCATCACGTCCTCGATCGGGACGCCGGCGCCCCGGCTCGCCATGCGCTCGTCGATGATGCGGTTGATCTCGCGCTCTTCCCACTCCTGGTACTTGCGTAGCACCTCGATCGAGACCACGGCGGCGACCTGCTTGCCGCGACGGGTGATGACAGTGGGCACGTCGTCGCGGTCGGCCCGTTCGACGACTTCGGCCAAGTGGGCGCGTACGTCGCGGATGGACTCTATGGGCAGTGGCTGCGTCATGCCCCAAGAGTACCGAGTGTGCCATGTGTACACAACATCGGCGGGGCCGGTCGGTGCAGGGGGCAGCGGTGGCAGTATGCGGGGACATGGCGAGAGGGGTCGGGGCGGGATGGGGCGCAGTGAGCGGGGGGCGGTTGCCGCGGGAGGGCGGCTGTACGAGGCGGCGCAGGCGGTGGCCGGTGACCACGAGCGGGCTGTCGAGGCGGTTCGGGCGGCGCTGAAGCCGATCTGCGATACGGCGGCGGAACAGGCGCTGGACGCCATCCCAGTGGCCCGTTGAAGGAGGTCACCGAAGGGCGGCTGAGGCTCGGGGAAGTCGAGCGGGGTGGGCTGCGGTCGGTCCGGCAGGTACGTGGATCGGCCGGAGCCGCGAACCACCTCACTCGTCATGGCCCTGCATGTGCTGGTGGCAGCGGGCCCCGATGCGTGGCGAGCCGTCGACACGGCCGCGGCTCTCTCGGAGCGGCGCGGCCCGCTGCTGGCCGAGGCCAAGCCGGCCGCCGGGCGGCTGCGGATGCTGCTGGGGGGCCAGCCGTACGAGCTCGGGCGCTGGAGGCCGTTGCAGAGGTTCGCAGACTTACCGAAGAAGGGCGACGAGATGGTCAACGCGCCGCCTCTTCGCGCCGGCGGCACCTACCCCTCCTCCGCCCCCAGCGACCTCTCCGCCACCCGCTCCAGATGCCGTGCGAACACCTGCCGTGCCTCCGGTGTCAGGGAGCGCAGGGCCACCAGTGCCGTGATCACCACGTCGCACAGTTCCGACTGGACGTCCTCCCAGGTGTGGCTCACGCCCTTGCGGGGGTTCTGGCCGGTCGCGCCGATCACCGCCTCGGCCGTCTCGCCGACCTCCTCCTGGAGCTTCAGCATGCGCAGCAACAGGCCTTCGCGGCCGGTGACCGGCTGATCCGATTCCAGCCAGCTCCACAACGCGTCCACGGTGGTCCACAACTCGGGCGACACAGCGTCTCGATCAGCCATACGAACAGCCTGCCAGGCCGCCGGACCCCGCCGTCGCGCCGCCCGCCACCCCGAGGGGATTCGGCTTCCGAATTGCCTTGACGAGCTGTCATGTCAGCTTTATGGCAGGCGAGTTACGTTCACGCACAGCCCTTGTGCAATTCCTGTGGAAGCCTCAATCTTTCGGCTGACGCACAGGTGAGCACGCAGTCGATTGTCATGCTCCTGCTCACCTGAACGTCGCCCCCACACCGACGCACCACCGATTGAGGAGGACCCCTCAGATGGCAGTGATGCGTACTCCCCACCGCACCGCCCGGCGAAGACTGGCCGCGATCGGCGCCCTGACCGGCGCCGTGCTCACCGCGGGATTCGTCTCCGCGCTGCCCGCAGGCGCGGCAGAAGGCCACATCCAGTACGAGGGCGCCGCGAACGCCGTCGCCGACAGCTACATCGTGACCCTTAAGGCGGACCGGGCCCGCTCGGGCTCCGCCGAGGGCCGCGCTCTGGCCGCGAAGTACGGCGCCACCATCGAGCGCACGTACAAGAAGGCCCTCAACGGCTACGCGATCGAGGCCTCCGAGACCGAGGCGAAACGTCTCGCCGCCGACCCGGCCGTCGCCTCCGTCGTCCAGAACCGCACCTTCACGATCGACGGCACCCAGCCCAGCCCGCCCTCCTGGGGCCTGGACCGCATCGACCAGCGCAACCTCCCGCTGAACAGCTCGTACACCTACCCGGACTCGGCCGGCGAGGGCGTCACCGCGTACGTCATCGACACCGGCGTCCGCATCACGCACAGCGACTTCGGCGGCCGTGCCTCCTACGGCTACGACGCCATCGACAACGACAACACAGCCCAGGACGGGCACGGTCACGGCACCCACGTCGCGGGCACGGTCGCCGGCAGCGCCCACGGCGTCGCGAAGAAGGCGAAGGTCGTCGGCGTCCGCGTGCTGAACAACTCCGGCTCCGGTACGACCGCCCAGGTCGTCGCCGGTATCGACTGGGTCGCCCAGAACGCGGTCAAGCCGGCCGTCGCCAACATGTCCCTCGGTGGCGGCGCCGACACCGCCCTCGACACCGCCGTACGCAACGCCATCGCCTCCGGTGTCACCTTCGCCGTCGCGGCCGGCAACGAGACCACCAACGCCTCGACCAGGTCACCCGCGCGCGTGACCGAGGCGATCACCGTCGGCGCCACCACCAGCACCGACGCCAAGGCGAGCTACTCCAACTACGGCACGGTCCTGGACCTGTTCGCCCCGGGCTCGTCGATCACGTCCGCCTGGAACACCAGCGACTCGGCCACCAACACCATCTCCGGTACGTCGATGGCGACCCCGCACGTCGCCGGAGCGGTGGCGCTCTACCTGGCCGGCAACCCCTCGGCCACGCCCGCCCAGGTCTCCAGCGCGCTGACGTCCGCGGCCACCCCCAACGTCGTCACCAGCCCCGGCACCGGCTCGCCCAACCGCCTGCTGTACGTGGGCGGCGGCAACCCGACGCCGCCCGGCCCGCGCTTCGAGAACACCGGGGACGTCGCCATCGCCGACAACGCGACGGCCGAGTCCCCGGTGACGGTCACCGGCGTCGCCGGCAACGCTCCCGCCGCGCTCTCCGTCGAGGTCCACATCGTCCACACCTACATCGGTGACCTCCAGGTGCAGCTGATCGCCCCCGACGGTACGGCGTACACCCTCAAGGGCTACGGCACCGGCGGCAGCGCGGACAACATCGACACCACGTACTCCGTCAACGCCTCCTCCGAGGCAGCCAACGGCACGTGGAAGCTGAGGGTCAGCGACAACGCGCGGTACGACACCGGGCGCATCGACGCCTGGGCGCTCCAGTTCTGACGCCTGACACCCGCTCATCCCTCGTCCTCGCGGTCCCGGGCGGAAGCCCGGCCGCCGCGAGGACGAGGCACGTTTCTCATAAGTCCCCGGAGAACTCCGGCTCCTCCGGGTACGGCTGCGGCTCGGTCACCCACCCCGCCGTCAGCACCAGCCGCGAGTGCCGGTGCAGCGCCAGGAAGCCGAAGGGGCGCTCGAAGCGGGCGGTGTTCGGTCCCGTCCGTCAGCCCGACCGGCATTCGGTCGACGAACCCGCCCGTGCGCTTGGGTCGCCCAGGCCTCCAGCGCCGCCCGACCGGCGGCCATGTCCCCGGTGAGCACCCCGTGCGCCGCGGCGGGCAGCCCGGCCTCCCAGGCTTCCTTCAGCTCCAGCGTGCGTTTCGTCCGCAGGCCCAGGGCCGCGTCCAGGCCGCGCGTCGTGGCCAAGCCGACGGGCAACTCCCGTGCGGCGCCCGCCGCCTGGTCTGCGAGCAGGCCCACCGCGTCCGCCGGCTCCGCCCGCGCCGCGCCCCCGGCCCCGTCCGCGAGCAGGGCGAGCAAGGTCCACACCCCGGCGGCCGAGAACGCCGTACCGTCCGTGACGTTCCTGGCCCAGCGGGCCGTCAGCCGGTTCACGGCATGTGCCGTGGTAGGCGTGATCCGCATTCCGCCCCCACTGGTCCCCCGCTTACGATGCGCCAGTCGCACCCGTCGCACCCGCGATCCGTACGGCAGTTCCGAACCCTCTCCGAAGCCCGAACCAGGAGCACCGTACCTGTGTCCATACCCCCGCCCCCTGGGCCCCAGCAGCCGCAGGAGCCTCAGGGCCCCTACGGCCAGTACCCGGCCCCGCAGGACCAGGGACTGTACGGCGCCCAGGGGCACTACGGCGCCCAGGGGCACTACGGCGCCCAGGGGCACTACGGCGCCCAGGGGCACTACAGCGTCCAGGGACCGTACGGCGTTCCGGGGCCGTACGGTCAGCAGTCGCCTCACGGGGCATGGGGCCCCTACCCGCCGCCCGGACTGCCGCCGGTCAACGGTGCCGCGATCGCCGCCCTCGTGCTCGGCATCCTCTGCTTCCTGCCGGCCGTCGGGCTGGTGCTCGGTCTGATCGCGCTGCGCCAGATCAAGCGGAAGGGCGAGCGCGGCAAGGGCATGGCGATCGCCGGGGCAGTGCTGTCGACGGTCGGCCTGGCCCTGCTGACCCTGACCTTCTCGACGGGCGGCGCGTCCGACTTCTGGGAGGGCTTCAAGGAGGGCGCGCGGGAGAGCGCGATCGTCTCGCCGGACAAGGGCGAGTGCTTCGACGCGCCCACCGGATCGCTGGAGGGGGAGACGTACGACGTCGAGGTGGTGCCCTGCTCCGGCAAGCACGACGGCGAGGTGTTCGCCACCGTCACCCTGCCCGGCGGCACCTTCCCGGGCGACGACCACGTCGCGAAGGTCGCCGACGACGAGTGCTACGCCCTGGAGCCCGACTACGCCATGGACAGCTGGGCGGTGCCCGACGACGTCGACGTGTACTACCTGACGCCGACCCGGGAGAGCTGGGCCCTCGGTGACCGTGAGATCACCTGCCTCTTCGGCAACACCGACGAGAAGGGCAGCCTGACGGGCTCCCTGCGCAACGACGAGACGACCCTGGACGCGGACCAGCTCGCGTACCTGGAGACGGTGGTCGCGATCGACGCCGTCATGGGCGAGGAGCCCGAGGCGTTCCCCGACGAGGACCTGCCGGTGAACCAGGCGTGGGCGCAGGACATGCACGACGTGCTCGGCGAGCAGGGCGCCGCACTGGAGGCGCACACCTGGCCCGCCGACGCGGAGCGGCCGATGGCCGCCCTGGTGAAGGAGCTGGCGTCGGCCCGGGAGGACTGGGCGAAGGCCGCGGACGCCGGGGACGCCGACACCTTCTACGCGCACTACGACCAGGGGTACGGGTTCTACGACGGCCAGGCCACCGTCACCGCGCGCGAAGCTCTGGGTCTGGACACCAGCCCGCCCGCCGGTGCCTCAGACGAGGCGGCCCCGGACCAGGAGGTGTGAGCGCGCCGAGGTGTGGCGAACCACCGGTCTGCGATCCATTTCCGTGGCCGGGGGGAGTGATCGGCTCCATAGCGGGGAGAAACTGCCTGCGTGAAGCCTGCGGGGGCCAGAAGTCATCACATCGAGTGATTCTTTGGCCTTCGCTTGCCTGGCACAACCCACGGTTGCCACGCTGTTGCTGTCTGTACAACCTGATGGGAGCGGCCAGTGACATTCGGTGAGCAGCCGGCGTACCTGCGCGTCGCGGGTGATCTCCGCCAGAAGATCGTCGACGGTCAGCTGCCACCGCATACGCGTCTGCCCTCGCAGGCGAGAATCCGCGAGGAGTACGGAGTCTCGGACACGGTCGCGCTGGAGGCCCGCAAGGTGCTGATGGCGGAGGGTCTGGTCGAGGGCCGGTCCGGCTCCGGGACCTATGTCCGGGAGCGGCCCGTGCCCCGCAGCATCGCCCGCTCCGGATACCGCCCTGCCGGCGGCGCCACGCCCTTCCGGCAGGAGCAGGCCGACGCCGCCGCGCGTGGCACCTGGGAGTCCAGCAGCGCGCAGACCGCGGCGAGCGGCGCCATCGCCGAGCGGCTCGGCATCCGGCCGGGCGACCGCGTGATGTGCACCAGGTACCTCTTCCGGGACAGCGGCGAACCGATGATGCTCTCCACCTCCTGGGAGCCGCTCGCCGTCACCGGGCGTACGCCGGTGATGCTGCCCGAGGAGGGCCCCCTCGGCGGCATGGGTGTCGTCGAGCGCATGGCCGCCATCGACGTGATCGTGGACAACGTCACCGAGGAGGTCGGCGCCCGCCCCGGACTGGCAGAGGAGCTGCTCACGCTCGGTGGCGTCCCCGGCCATGTCGTCATCGTCGTCCAGCGCACCTTCTACGCCTCCGGGCGACCGGTCGAGACGTCGGACGTCGTGATCCCGGCCGACCGCTACCGGGTGGCCTATCACCTTCCGGTGAAGTAGCGCACAACCGTGCGGCAGTTGCCCCCGGCACAGGCGTGTCGGGAGCCCTTTCACGCACCGGTGGAATCCGGACGTTTTCGCAGGTGACCCCGGGCGTGCCCGGTACGCCGCTGACCGGATGCGCCGAGGTGTGCGGACCGCGCGTTCGACCTTGTGCGCCCCCTCGGTGCTGGCTTGTTGCGTACCTCTTTGTGAAAAGCCGTATTCGCTGCGTGAAGGTTAGGCGTAGGCTCGGGCATATGCGGATTGCGGTTTCCTTAGCGGGCGGGGCGCGCGGGCCGAGGGCGGGAAGCGGAGGGGCGCGATGAACGACAGCACGGTGACTCTCCCGTGGCTGGTCATACGGCAGGACGACAGCGGCAATCGCTACCGCGTGGGCAGGTACGCGACGCGGTCCGAGGCCCAGAAGATCGCGGACAGCCTCGACAGCCGGGGGCACAAGCAGCTCTATTGGGTCGAGCGCATCGGGCACGACGGGGACCCCGAGGCGTGAGGGGTGCCGCCGGGGCGCTCCCGTAGGCTCCGGCGCATGACGGAACGGATCGTGGTGGTCGGCGCGGCCCTGCTCGACGGCGGCCGGCTGCTCGCCGCGCGCCGCAGCGCGCCCCCCGAGCTGGCCGGCCGCTGGGAGCTGCCCGGCGGCAAGGTGGAGCCCGGTGAGACGCCCGAGGCGGCGCTGGAGCGGGAGTTGCGCGAGGAACTCGGCGTCGAGACGGAGCCCGTGCGGCGCGTGCCGGGGGAGTGGCCGCTGAGATCGCCGTACGTCCTCCAGGTGTGGACCGCGCGGCTGCGGGCCGGCTCCCCCGAGCCGAAGGCCCTCCAGGACCACGACGCACTGCGCTGGCTGACTGCCGCGACGCTGTGGAGCGTGGAGTGGCTGGAGCAGGACGTGGCGGCGGTCCAGGAGGTGGCGGGGGAGCTGGACGCCGACATCACGGGGGCGTGACCGGCGTGATCGGTGGGCGTGTGGAAGCGCGAGCGGCGTGATTCGGCGCCGTGGTCCGGGCGTTGGTGGTCGACCTCGATCCGTACGCCGTTGGTGCCACAGTGCGCCCTTCCTGTGGGTACTGCCCCAGGGATATCGGGTATGTGCCCATTAACCCCACGAAACCGGACATGGGTGGGCCTACTGTCCTGGGAAGTGATCGGCGTGATCGACACCGATGGAGAGTGCGCCGAGTGGACCTTCCCCGCCGACCCCACGGCCGCGCGCACCGCACGTTCCGTCGTCCGCCGCCAGTTGCACGGCTGGGCGCTCGACAGTGTGAGCGACATCACTGCCTTGCTGGTCAGCGAGCTGGTGACGAACGCGTTGCGCCATGCGACGGGCCCCATCGGGGTACGCCTGGTGCGTCCCGGCGACCTGTCCGACGTCCTGCTCGTGGAGGTCTCCGACCCGCTCCCCGAGCCGCCCCGTGAACGCGCTCCCCGCCTGGAGGACGAGAGCGGGCGCGGTCTGCAACTGGTGGCATCGTCCTCGCGCCGCTGGGGAACCAGGCCCGGGGAGTCGGGCAAAACGGTGTGGTTCGAGCTCGCCGTCCCGGGCTGAGGGGTGGTCCCGGGACGCTTACACCGGTCGTACTCGTGTCCACGAACGGGATCCGGCCGGAAGCCGTTGCCCTCAGGCGTGATTCGAGGGTGTGTCCCCTGGTTAGAAGACTGGAAGTGTTGTCGCGGCACGGTCCGAAAACCGCCTGGATCGTGCTGTGATCGTGAACACCGTGTTGTGCGGCGCCGTAGTGCTGGATACTGTGGGCAGCCGCCCCCGGTGACCGGTACCGGACGCGGTGAGCTGGAGGGGACGGTTCGCGTGAGCGAGATACCAGCGAAGGCCACGGAGTCCGAGGACCCGTCGGACGGCGCGAGGACGGAGGCCATGGGTGCCTCCGTCGAGATGCCGCTCACGGACGCCCTGTGGCAGAGCAGTCCGCCCGGCTCCATCTACGACTACATCAAGGTCGCGTCCTTCTCCATCGGCCCCGACGGGCTGGTCGACCAGTGGAGTCTGCGCGCCGAGAACCTCTTCGGCATCCCGGCCGAGCGCGCCGTCGGCATGGACCCCATCGCGGCGTTCATCGACCCCGATCTGCGTGAGCGCGGACAGCGGAAGATGGCCGAGATCCTCGACGGGCGCGAGTGGACCGGCGTCATCCCCTTCCGGCTGCCGGACACGGCCGACGGCGGGCGCGGCGGCACGGGCCTCGCCGAGGTCTATGTGATGCCGACCCGCACGGAAGGCGGCGACAAGGCGGCCGTCTGCATAGTCGTCGACGTCCGCGTGCTGCGCCGCATCGAGACGGACCTCGCCGCCTCGCAGGCCATTTTCGGTCAATCCCCGTTCGGCTTCCTGCTGATCGACGCCGATCTGAAGGTGCGGCGCGCCAACCAGCGGTTCGCCTCCGTCTTCGGCGGCACACCCGACGACCACCGCGGCCGCGGGGTGCACGACTATCTGCCGCGCGGCGAGGCCGAGCGGGTCGCCGCGACCCTGCGCCGGGTCCTGGAAACCGGCGACAGCATCACGGACATGCACGTCACGGGCTTCCGCCCCGGCTCCGACGAGCGCCGCCACTGGTCGGTCAACCTCTACCGGGTGCACAGCGGAACGGGCAGCCCCATCGGCATCGCCTGGCTGGGAACCGACATCACCTCCCGCCGCGCCGCCGCCCGCGAGGCCGCCGCCGCCCGGCGCAATCTCGCCCTCCTCAACGAGGCCGGCGCGCGCATAGGCAACTCCCTCGACCTGGAGACCACCGCCCGCGAACTCCTCGACGTCGTCGTCCCCGGTTTCTGTGACCTGGCCACCGTCGACCTCTACCAGGGGCTGCTGGTCGGCGACCAGACCCCGCAGAGCCTCGCCGACGGCAGCGCCGAACTGCGCCGCGTCGCCTTCGCCAGCGCGGTCTCCGACGCCCCGTTCGCGGGCACGGGCGATCCGGTCACGGTCGGCGCCGTCCACCACTACCCGTTCAACTCGCCCTGCGCCGACGCGCTGCGCACGGCCCGCACACAGATCGTCCCCGCCGAGGAGGGAGGCCTCGTCCAGTCCACGCTTGCCGTGCCGATGGTCGCCCACGACACGGTCGTGGGACTCGCGCAGTTCTCGCGTACGAAGGGCAGCGAGCCGTTCGGCGAACGGGACCGCGACCTCGCGGTGGAGCTGGCCGCGCGGGCCGCCGTCTGCATCGACAACGCCCGGCTCTACCGTCGCGAGCACGAACGCGCGTTGATACTGCAACGGTCCCTGCTCCCGCCGGGCGACCCGGTCGCCTCCGGCCTCGACATCGCCTGCCGCTACCTGCCGGGGAACGCCTCCACGGGGCGCCCCAGCGAGGTCGGCGGCGACTGGTTCGACGTCATCGAACTGCCCGGGCACCGCACCGCGCTGGTGGTGGGCGACGTCATGGGCCGCGGCCTGCGCGCCGCGGTCGCCATGGGTGAACTCCGCACGGCCGTGCGCACGCTGGCCCAGCTCGACCTCGAACCGGCCGAGGTGCTCTCCCAGTTGGACGAGATCGCCCGTGGCCTCGGCACCCCCGGCGGCATCCAGCAGGCCACCCGGGCCGCCCGGCGCCCCCGCGAGGCGGACCTCTCCGAGGTGTACCTGGCGACCTGCGTGTACGCGGTCTACGACTCCGTCACCCGCCGGTGCACCTTCGCCAACGCGGGTCATCTGCCGCCGGTCCTGGTCGAGCCCGGGGAGTCGGCGCTGATGCTCGACGTGCCGCCCGGGCTGCCGCTGGGCGTCGGCGGGGAACCCTTCGAGGAGGTCGAGGTCGAACTCCCCGAGGGCGCGCTGCTCGCGCTCTACACGGATGGACTGGTCGAGTCCCGGGACCATCCGCTGGACGAGGGCCTCCAGGCATTCGTCGGGGCGCTCACCGACCCCACCCGCCCTCTGGAAGATGTCTGCGACCAGGTCCTCAACACCCTCGACACCCACCACGGCGAGGACGACCTCGCCCTGCTCATGGCCCGCGTCCAGGGCCTGCCCGCGGAGTCGGTCGGCGACTGGACGCTGCCGCGCGAGCCGCGCAGCGTGGGCCGGGCCCGCGAGTACGCGCGCGGCCAGCTCCTGAGCTGGGACATGGAACCGCTGGTCGACACGACGGAGCTGCTGGTCAGCGAACTGGTGACGAACGCCCTGCGCTACGGCGAGGGTGAGATCAGGCTGCGCCTGCTGCTGGACCGCACCCTGGTGTGCGAGGTCTGGGACTCGGGCCTGGTCCAGCCCCGCCGCCGCCGAGCCCGCGACACCGACGAGGGCGGCCGCGGCCTGCAACTCGTCGGTCTCCTGTCGGCGGCGTGGGGCTCACGCCGGACCCACCGGGGCAAGACGGTGTGGTTCGAACTACCGCTGCCGGACGGCGAGACCGGCGTGATGGATCCGGCGGAGGCACTGCTGAGCCTGTTCTAGGCGACGGATCGGCGAGGTCAGTACTCGATCTCGCCGATCCAGCTGTACTCCAGGAGCGCCTTGGGCAGGTACTCGGACTCGACCTCCACGGTGATGCCCTGGTCACGCGCGAGGCAGGCCATCGCCAGCGGCCCGAGAGCGACGAGCCCGTCGGCACTGGCCGCACGGTCCATGTCGGCGGTCCAGTACGCCTTGTGCGCGCGCAGCGCGTCCGCCAGCGCTTTGTTGAACTCCGCGGGGTCGCGGCGGATGACGCGGTAGAGCAGGATCAGCGGCGGATAGAGGATCTGCGACATCAGACCCGCGTCCGCGTGCCGCAGTGCCTGCGGACTGGTGCCGTCGACCGCAGCGACGAGCTTGTCGCCCACGTCCTGGCGGCCCAGCCAGAAGCTCTGCAGCGCCTCCACCCAGGAGTAGATGTACTCGTCGAAGACCGCCTCCGACTCCCGCAGCAGGGAGAGGGGCACCTGTGCCAGCCGACGCAGACGGTCGTTGTCGCGGCAGATCATCGCCAGGTAGAAGCAGGTGACCCAGGTGCCAGCGTGAAGATGGGACTCGGGGCCGGTCGCGGGGAGCGTGCGCTCCCGCTCCTTGATCCGGCATGTGACGGTGCCGCCCTCGGGTGCGGTGGCCGCGGCGAAGAGCGCCGACCCGGTCTGCATGGCTGTGACCCACGCCTCCCAAGTCTCGAACTTCACTGCCTGCGGGTCCACCGCACAATGCTGCTGCGCCAAGGTGAGCGCAGTGCTCAGCGCCTGGGGCCGCAGGACCGGCGAGTCGGCGAACTCGTCGAGGATCCAGTTCGCGGTCTCGGCGAGAGCGTCGAGAGTCTCCGGCACCTCGTCCGTGGGGTACTCGTGGCGGGGAACGGTCGTGGCCACTGACGCTCTCCTTTGGCCGAGCTTGCATCGGCAGCTTGCCGACCTTGCCCTTGTCGTACTCCTACGTGCGGAACTCGCCCACCCAGGTGCCCTTGAGCAGGTGCTTGGGGAGGTAGTCGGACTCGACCTCGACCGGGAAGCCCGCGTCGTACGCCAGGCAGGCCATGGCCAATGGGCCGACGGCGACGAGTCCGCGCGCGTCGTTGGCGCGTCCCTCATCCGCTGTCCAGTACTCCTTGTGCAGGGTGAGGGCGTTCGCAAGGGACTGGTTGAACCGCTCGTGGTCACCTGTGACGAACCGGTGGAACAGGTCGACGTCCGGCCAGAGGATCTTCGTGGTGGCTTCGGCGCCTGCGATCGGAGCCGCTTCGGGTGCGAGACCTTGGGCCGCCTCGACCAGTTTGTCGCCGAGTTCGGGCCGGGTCTGCCAGTACGCCTGCAGCGTCTCCACCCACGGATAGATGTAGGGGTCGTACTCGGCACCCGAGTCCCGCAGCAACGACAGCGGAACCTGGCACAAGGCGTCCAGCCGATCCTTGTCGCGGCAGATCAGCGACAACATGAACACGGTGACCCAGTTCCCGGCATCCACCCAGGGCCGTGGTCCCGTGGCGGGAACGGTACGCACCTCATGGTGGATGAGGCACTCCGCACTCGCCTCGGTCGTGGTCGCCGCGGTGAACATCGCCGAACCGGACTGCATGGCGGTCACCCACACCTCCCACGTCTCCAGCCACTCCGCCGTCGGATCCGCCGCCGCGCGCTCCCGCGCCAGGAGCAGCGAGTCGGACATGGCGTCCTTGACCGCCATCGGGGACTCCTGCAGGTCCTCAAGAGCCCACACGATGCCCCGGCTGAGCACAGGCTCACGACCTGGGATGTCGTCTCGGGCGAAGACGTGCCGGGGAACGGAGAGCACCACTAGCGTCCTTCCCTGTAGAGATCGAAGTAGTTGAGTTCCGCTCCAGCATAGGAGCCGGTGTGTTTGTTGGCCTGAACCATCACGTACTGGACCTTCTCCCGACGAAGGGCCCGAGCCATTTCTTCGGCGATGGCCTTGTCCGCGCCACCTCGGGCCTTCATCTCCTCAAGGATCGTTTGAACATATTCGATCGTGCCCTGTTTGACCCGCTTACGGCCGTGCTCCTCGCCGGCTCCCTTTCGCCAGTCGAGCTCACCGCCCGGAGCCTTCGCCTCGACGATGAGGAAGTCGCCTGTCCCGTTGTCGAGGCGGTACAACTGGTCGAATCTCCTGGCGCCGTTGCCGGTCTCCATGAGATCCACCCACTGGGCATCGGCGAACTCGTGCGGAATGACATGGTGCTTCGCCGCACCCTCGCCCAGAGCCTCCCCGATCTTGGTGTTGTTCGCGCGGTCCCCCATGGCCTCGCGAGCGGCCTCAAGGGCCTCCAGATTCTCGGGCGTGGGTGACTTCTCGTACGTACGCTGAGCGTCACCGAGATCCAGGTACTTCTGGTGTGCGTCGGCCAATTCATCCAGCTTCGGACCGACATGGGCCGGCACAGAGTCCAATCCGACGGGTTTCGGCGGAAGGCGGTACTGCTCGCCGGGTGCGGAGGGAAGATCGTCGGTTGCCAACCACCTCGGGTTGGTTCCTTCCGTCAGTTTCGGAAGGTACTGACCATCGACGATTTCCTCCGCAGTCCTGCGGTGCCCGCGTCTGTCGTAGTGGTCGTTGAACCACGTGGGATCCTCGTTGGCGAGCCGGACATGCTCGTCGTGCCACCACTTCATCTGCTCGGGAGTGCGCGGGACCCACTCCGTGCTCCCCGCGCCGTATTGCGGGTCGCCGGGGCGTGGGGGGGAGTTCGTGGCCGCGTCGTCGCCCGCGCGGGCCCCGTCGTCGAAGCCGCCAGGGAGACCGTCGCCCAGCGCCGGGGGGATGTGGTGGCCGCTGCCGGGGGCCGGGCCGTCGACGTGGGTGCCAGAAGCGCCGACGTCGTCGGTGGCGCCACCCGGAAGACCGTCTCCTGCTCCGTTGCCGGGTACCTGGTTTGCTGCGGGTCCGGTGGAGGGGTGGGGTCCGACGCTGTTGGTCGGCAGGTTGTCGGCGCGGCCTCCGGGCAGGTTGTCGGCTGTGCTGCCGGGGAGGTTGTCGCCGGTGTGGACGGCCGGGGTGGCGTCGTCGCCGATGCGGCCGAGGTCGCCGAGGTCGCCGATGTCGCTGCCGAGGCGGACGTGCTGGCCGGCGTTGTCGACGTGGGTGGCCGCGCCGGCCATGGCGGGTTCACGGACGGGGCTGTCGACGCGGGGCAGGTCCGCGCCGTCGCGCGGGATGCCGGGCTGGTCGACGACGTCGCCGGGGCCGTCGTCGGCCTTGGCGATGACGTTGCCGCCCTCGTCGAGGATGTTGCCCTCGGGGTCGTAGTAGCGGGCCGGGGCGCCGTCCTCGGTGGGCAGCTTGACCGTGCCCTCGGGCAGGACGGGGGCGTCGTCGGGGAGCTTGACCGTGCCCTCGGGCAGTTCCACCGCGCCGGGCGGCACGGCCGTCCCCTCGGGCAGCTTCACCGCGCCGTTGCCCAGATCGACCGCGCCCGCCGGGAGCGCGGTGCCCTCGGGCAGGGTCACCGCACCACCCTCGGGAATCCTGACACCGCCCGGAGGGATCGCCGCCCCCTCGGGCAGCCGCACCGCACCCTCGGGGAGCCGGACCGCACCCTCGGGCAGCGTGATCGCGTTGTCCGGGAGCCGGGGGATCTCGATGTTGCCGACGCCCTTCAGCGCCGCGCTGATGTCGCCGATCTTCGACAGTCCGGCGCCCGCGCCCTTGGCGATGTAGGTCATCGGGTCGATGACCCGGCCCGCCTTGCCCGCCGCGCCCAGCA
>NZ_JBFBJT010000055.1:0-45578 GCF_040686175.1 Streptomyces sp. NPDC086077
AGGTCATCAAGACCGTCCCGGAGTCGAAGATCGTCGAGACGCTGATCGAAGAGGCCATGAAGCTGGCCGAGCAGATGGAGGCGGACGGGGCGGCGACGGGCGTCCCCGCCGGCACGGGGAAACCGGCAGTGACTGTGAGCTGACACAAGGCACGGACCGAGAGGGGGCCCGAGCGTGACGATTCTGGAGAGCATCCGGGGACCACGTGACCTGAAGGCGCTGTCCGAGGCGCAACTTGGTGAACTGTGCGAAGAGATCAGGGAGTTCCTGGTGCACGCGGTCGCCAGAACCGGCGGCCATCTCGGGCCCAATCTGGGCGTGGTGGAACTGTCCATCGCGCTCCACCGGGTCTTCGAGTCACCGGCCGACCGCATCCTGTGGGACACCGGCCACCAGAGCTACGTGCACAAACTGCTGACCGGACGTCAGGACTTCTCCAAGCTGCGCGGCAAGGGCGGCCTGTCCGGCTATCCCTCGCGCGAGGAGTCCGAGCACGACGTCATCGAGAACTCCCACGCCTCCACCGCGCTCGGCTGGGCCGACGGGCTCGCCAAGGCGCGCCAGGTGCGGGGGGAGAAGGGCCATGTCGTCGCGGTGATCGGCGACGGCGCGCTGACCGGCGGGATGGCCTGGGAAGCGCTGAACAACATCGCGGCCGCCAAGAACCGGCCCCTGATCATCGTCGTCAACGACAACGAGCGCTCGTACGCCCCCACCATCGGCGGCCTCGCCAACCACCTGGCGGCGCTGCGCACCACGGACTCGTACGAGAGGGTGCTGGCCTGGGGCAAGGACGTGCTCCAGGGCACGCCGCTCGTCGGGCACACCCTCTACGAGGCGCTGCACGGCGCCAAGAAGGGCTTCAAGGACGCGTTCGCGCCCCAGGGGATGTTCGAGGACCTCGGTCTGAAGTACGTCGGGCCGATCGACGGGCACGACGTGCGGGCCGTCGAGTCGGCGCTCAGGCGCGCGAAACGCTTCCACGGGCCGGTGCTGGTGCACTGCCGCACCGAGAAGGGGCGCGGCTACGAACCGGCCCTCGCGCACGAGGAGGACCACTTCCACACCGTCGGTGTGATGGACCCGCTGACCTGTGAGCCGCTGGCGCCCGCGGGGGGGCCGTCCTGGACCTCGGTGTTCGGGGACGAGATCGTGAGGATCGCCGAGGAGCGCGAGGACGTCGTCGCGATCACCGCGGCCATGCTGCACCCGGTGGGCCTGGGCAAGTTCGCCCAGCGGTTCCCGGACCGGGTGTGGGACGTCGGGATCGCCGAGCAGCACGCGGCCGTCTCCGCGGCCGGCCTCGCCACCGGCGGCCTGCACCCGGTCGTCGCCGTCTACGCCACCTTCCTCAACCGCGCCTTCGACCAGCTCCTGATGGACGTGGCGCTGCACCGCTGCGGAGTGACCTTCGTCCTCGACCGGGCCGGAGTGACCGGCGTCGACGGAGCCTCGCACAACGGCATGTGGGACATGTCGGTCCTCCAGGTCGTGCCCGGGCTGCGGATCGCGGCGCCGCGTGACGCCGACCAGCTGCGGGCGCAGCTGCGCGAGGCGGTCGCCGTCGACGACGCGCCCACGCTGGTCCGGTTCCCGAAGGAGTCCGTGGGGCCGTCCGTCCCCGCGGTCGACCGGGTGGGCGGCATCGACGTGCTGCACCGGGCCGGGGCGCCCGAGGTGCTGCTCGTCGCCGTCGGGGTGATGGCGCCGGTCTGCCTGCAGGCGGCCGAACTGCTTCAGGCACGGGGGATCGGCTGCACGGTGGTCGACCCGCGGTGGGTCAAGCCCGTCGACCCCGCGCTGCCCGGCCTCGCCGCGGGGCACCGGCTGGTGGCCGTGGTCGAGGACAACAGCCGGGCCGCGGGGGTCGGTGCCGCCGTGGCGCTGGCGCTCGGCGACGCCGACGTGGATGTGCCGGTACGGCGCTTCGGCATCCCGGAGCAGTTCCTGGCGCATGCCAAGCGGGGCGAGGTGCTGGCCGACATCGGCCTCACGCCGGTCGAGATCGCCGGCCGGATCGGAGCGAGCCTGGCCGTCCGGGAGGTGCGGTCCCGGGAGACCGCCGAGGCGGACCGGGAGCGGGCCGTACCGAAGAAGCCGTCCACGGGGGCCGTCGTACCGGTGCCGGAGCAGTCCTCCAAGGCGACCGTCGCCGGGGAATCGCTGTCCAAGGAGACCCACCCATGACCACCGCGGAATCCGCGTCCCCACTGCCGGAGCCCGCGCCCGGCGGCGCGTTCGACCTTGGCGCGCTGCTCGCCGAGCGCGGAGCCGAGCGCTACGACCTGCACGCCCGGTACCTCAACCACCAGTTGCCGCGCATGCTGCACACCATCGGCTTCGACAAGGTCTACGAGCGCGCCGAGGGCGCCCACTTCTGGGACGCGGACGGCAACGACTACCTGGACATGCTCGCCGGCTTCGGGGTGATGGGCCTGGGCCGCCACCACCCCGTCGTCCGCAAGGCGCTGCACGACGTCCTGGACGCACAACTCGCCGACCTCACCCGGTTCGACTGCCAGCCGCTGCCCGGCCTGCTCGCCGAGCGACTGCTGGCGCACAGCCCGCACCTGGACCGGGTGTTCTTCGGCAACAGTGGGACGGAGGCGGTGGAGACCGCGCTGAAGTTCGCCCGGTTCGTGACCGGCAGGCCCAGGGTCCTGTACTGCGCGCACGCCTTCCACGGCCTGACCACGGGCGCGCTGTCCGTGAACGGTGAGGCGGGCTTCCGGGACGGCTTCGCCCCGCTGCTGCCCGACACCGCCGTACCTCTGGGTGACCTCGACGCCCTCGCACGGGAGGTGAGGAAGGGCGACGTCGCCGCGCTGATCGTGGAGCCGATCCAGGGCAAGGGCGTGCACGAGGCCCCGCCCGGCTATCTGCGGGCCGCACAGGAACTGCTGCACCGGCACAAGGCGCTCCTCATCGCCGACGAGGTGCAGACGGGCCTCGGCCGCACCGGCGACTTCTACGCCTACCAGCACGAGGAGGGCGTGGAACCGGATCTGGTCTGCGTGGCGAAGGCGCTCTCCGGCGGCTATGTGCCGGTGGGCGCCACGCTCGGCAAGGACTGGATCTTCAAGAAGGTCTACTCGTCGATGGACCGGGTGCTGGTCCACTCGGCCAGCTTCGGCTCCAACGCGCAGGCCATGGCGGCCGGGCTCGCGGTGCTCTCCGTCATGGAGAGCGAGCAGGTCGTCGCGGGCGTCCGGGCCACGGGCGAACTGCTCAGGTCCCGGCTCGCCGCGCTGGTCGACAAGTACGAGCTGCTCGCGGACGTGCGCGGCCGGGGGCTCATGATCGGCATCGAGTTCGGGCGGCCGCTGTCGCTGAAGCTGCGCAGCCGCTGGGCCGTGCTCCAGGCCGCTCGCAAGGGTCTCTTCGCGCAGATGGTCGTCGTTCCGCTGCTCCAGCGGCACCGGATCCTCACCCAGGTCTCCGGCGACCATCTGGAGGTGATCAAGTTGATCCCGCCGCTGATCATCGGGGAGCGGGAGGTGGACCGGTTCGTGGCGGCCTTCACGGACGTCATGGACGACGCCCACAGCGGGGGCGGGCTGGTGTGGGACTTCGGCAAGACGCTGGTGAAGCAGGCGGTGGCCAACCGCTGACCGCGCCGGGTACGCCGTGAGGTCCACGGCGGGTTTGCCTCTGAGGCAATAAATTTGCCTCAGAGGCAAGCTTCCGGCTGAATGGAGGCATGAGCTCCTCCTCAGAGCTCGGGGCCGAAGCGGCCGGTGTCCTGCCGGTCGTCGCCCCGCAGCTCCGCGACCTCCGCCGCCGTGCCGCCCTCACCCTGGAGGCCGCCGCACGGGCGGCCGGACTGTCGCCCGCCCATCTGTCCCGGCTGGAGACCGGGCAGCGCCAGCCCTCGCTGCCGACGCTGCTGGCGCTCGCCCGCGTCTACAGTACGACCGTCTCGGAGCTGCTCGGCGAGACGGTTCCCGACCGGGACGCCATCGTGCGCGCCGCCGACATGGAGCCCACCGGCGCGGGTGGCTGGACGTACTGGCAGGCCGGTGCTTCCGGGCGGGGCATGCAGGCACTGCGGGTGCACGTGCCGCACGGCTCGCAGGGCGACATCGTGCGGGTGCACCCCGGTGAGGAGTGGCTGTACGTCCTCACGGGACGGCTGCGGCTGCGCCTCGGGGACGCCGCACACCGGCTCGGCCCGGGCGACAGCGCCCACTTCGACTCACTGACCCCGCACCGCATCGCCGCCCAGGATCCGGGCGGGGTCGACCTCCTCTTCGTCCACACCTTGCTGCAGAGCCCCACGGCCGCGCTGTGCCTCGGCCCCGTCACGGGAGACACGCCATGAAGGACCTCGAGCAGAAGATTCCCCGGGCCATCTGGGTCCGTCTGCTGATCTACATCGTGGCGGGGCACCTCTTCGCCGCCTTCCTCTACCTGCTGTTCGAGGTCGGGGCCAAGTAGGCGTCGGGGCCGGGCAAGGGCCCGGGGGTCAGTCGAGCAGGCGCTCGCGCAGTCGCTCCCGGGTCGCGGGGGTGACGCTGAGCCCCTGCGTCAGATACGTGTCCACGTCGCCCCAGGTCTCCCCGATGGTCTCGAACGCCGCTGCCAGGTACTCGGCGCGCGCGTCGAACAGCGGGCTGAGCAGCTCCATGACCTCCGGGGAGTAGGCCGAGGTCGAGGTGCTGTTGCGGTGCACCTTGTAGCGACGGTGCTTGGCGTTGGACTCCAGGTAGTCGGCGAGGATCGCCTCGCGCTCCACGCCCACCGCGAGCAGCGTGACGGCGATCGACAGGCCGGCGCGGTCCTTGCCCGCCGCGCAGTGCATCAGCGCGGGGACGCTGTCCTCGGCGAGCGCGTGCAGCACCTGGGAGTGCTCGGCGGTGCGCTCCTTGACGATCACACGGTACGAGGTGATCATCCGGTCCGCCGCCTTGCCGTCGGCCAGGATCTCGCGCAGCTGCTCCACGTCGCCGTCCCGGACCATCTTCCAGAACTCCGCGCCGTCCGCCGGGTCCGTCAGCGGCAGGTTCACGTTGCGCACGCCCGGCAGCTCGACGTCCGGGCCCTCCAGCTTCTGGTCCGCGGCGTTGCGGAAGTCGAAGATCGTGTGCAGCCCCAGGGACGCCAGGAACGTGGCGTCCTCCGCGGTGGCGTGCGCGAGATGGCCGCTGCGGAACAGCACTCCCTGCCGTACCCGGCGCCCGTCCACCGTCGGCAGTCCGCCCACGTCACGGAAGTTGCGCACTCCGGCCAGTTCGGGCTCGGTCGACGGCACCTGCTGCGTCACGGGGGCTCCCTCCCATCGGCCCCGCCGGCGCGGCTCGTCGACGGGCGCGTCCCCGACGATACGACACGCGTTCCCGTGCGAATGAGTTGTCCACCGGTGGTCACCGGGAGTCGGAGCGGTTGTCCACGGGCCGGGCGGGTGACTCCCCCGATCGGGTAACGGGCCGGGTGGAGTGGACGCCAGGAGGGTGAATGAAGGGGAACGGCAGCTTCTCGATATGTTCGTCCCTTCTGTCCCAATTAGCCTTTTCCTTCCAACTCGGCGTGGAATGCGGAAAGCTGGAGCAGGGTCACGTGAGCAGCGTCATATCCGTGACCGAGCGTCGCCTGTCATGTTCACGTAATTCACATGCCTTCAAGGGCGTTTATGGAATTCACACACGCCTCACTGCACGGAGTGTGACCGGAATTCGGGCGAACGGATCACGAAAGCGGCGTTCCGGTGGAACCTCTTGCTTGTCCCATTGCGTCTTGGTCGCTTACGTTCCACCCGATCCGGACGGACGCCGAATCCTGCCGCCGCCCGGTGCCCGCGCTAACTCACCCGTGTTCGGCAGGAGCGGGGGACCCACAGGTAGAACTGCCTGTTCCGGTCTCCGGAACGGCTTGGGGTAAAGCCGCGTCCCCACGCGGCCGGACATCTCCAGTCCGCACCCGACAGCTCACCTCGCAGGCGCCGGAGAGGAATTCGCCATGCCCGCCAAGGGTAAGCACCGCCGTCCGAAGACCCAGCGCTTCACCCGCTCCATCGCCGTCGCCGGAACCGGTGGCGCCGCGCTCGCCCTCCCGCTGATGGGGGCCGCCGGCGCCCACGCCGCCACTCCCCAGTCCGCCGCGGAAAAGGCCGTTTCGTCGATCCCGACCCAGAAGACGGCCGTTCGGCAGCAGTCCGCCGAAAAGCGGTCCGCCGCCCAGGAGTCGGGTGCACGGACGTATTCCGTGAGGGTCGGCGACTACCTCTCGAAGATCGCCGAAGAGCAGAATGTCAGCGGTGGCTGGCAGCGGCTCTACGAGGACAACCGGGAGGCGGTCGGCGAGAATCCCTCGCTCATCCACCCCGGTCTGAAGCTCGCGATAGGCGAGAAGGCCGCGGCGAGCGCCGACAAGCCGGCTTCCTCTTCCTCCGACTCCGGCTCGGCCGAGTCGTCGGCGGCGAAGACGTCGCAGTCCTCGGACGAGTCCGAGCCGGCGGCGGAGGTTCCCGAGTCCGCCGCGGCCGAGGCCCCGGCCGCCGCCCAGGCCGCGGACTCCGCCGCCTCCACCGGCTTCACCGCCCCCGTGGACGGCGCCGGCATCGGCACCGCCTACCGCGTGGCGGGCAGCATGTGGTCCAGCGGCTACCACACCGGCGTCGACTTCGCCGCCGCCAGCGGCACCCCGCTCAAGGCGGTCGGCGAGGGCACGGTCGTCTCGGCGGGCTGGGCCGGCTCGTACGGCAACCAGGTCGTCATCAAGCTCGCCGACGGCTACTACGCCCAGTACGCCCATCTGTCCTCGCTCTCCGTCGCCGGCGGTCAGACCGTGACCGCGGGTCAGCAGATCGGCCTGTCGGGCTCCACCGGCAACTCCACCGGCCCGCACCTGCACTTCGAGATCCGCACCACGCCGGACTACGGCTCGGACGTCGACCCGGTCGCCTACCTCTCCTCCAAGGGTGTCTCGATCCGCTGACGCGCGCGTCGCCCGCACACCACCGAAGGCCGGACCCCATCCGCGGGTCCGGCCTTCGGCGTCGGGGGTGCCGTCCTCGGCCATCAGGCCTTATTCCGCAATTGACCAATCCTTTGGCCGTGGCCTTTCTCACCGTCCGTCAACCCCTTCCTACGGTCGCGTAGGTCACATTCGAAGGGGAATCATGTCCCGACGTGGCAGACGATTCGAAGAGTGACAGCAGATCAGTGATCGGGTCGTACGTGGCGGTGGGGGACAGCTTCACCGAGGGCGTCGGCGACCCCGGCCCCGACGGGGCGTTCGTCGGCTGGGCCGACCGGTTCGCCGTACTGCTCGCGGACCGCCGACCCGAGGGCGACTTCCAGTACACCAACCTCGCCGTGCGCGGCAGGCTGCTCGACCAGATCGTTGCGGAGCAGGTCCAGAGGGCCGCCGAACTCGCGCCGGACCTCGTCTCGTTCTGCGCCGGGGGCAACGACATCATCCGGCCGGGCACCGACCCGGACGACGTGGCGGAGCGCTTCGAGCGCGGGGTCGCGGCGCTGACCGCCACCGTGGGCACCGTCCTGGTGACCACCGGCTTCGACACCCGGGGCGTCCCCCTTCTGAGGCATCTGCGCGGCAAGATCGCCACCTACAACGGGCATGTGCGGGCCATCGCCGACCGGTACGGCTGCCCGGTGCTCGACCTGTGGTCGCTCAAGTCCGTCCAGGACCGCCGCGCCTGGGACCACGACCGGCTGCACCTGTCGCCCGAGGGGCACACACGTGTGGCGCTGCGTGCCGCTCAGTCCCTGCGCCTCGCCGTCCCCGCCGACCCGGAGCAGCCCTGGCCGCCGCTCCCGCCGCGCGGCGCCCTCGACGTGCGCCGGGACGACGTCCACTGGGCGCGTGAGTATCTGGTGCCGTGGATCGGCCGTCGGTTGCGGGGCGAGTCGTCGGGCGACCATGTCACCGCCAAGGGCGTGCTGTCGCCGGACGACATCAAGATGCGGATCGCGTCGGTGGCTTGAGGGCCGCCCCGCGGCGACCTCGTGATGCCGCCGTGCCCGGAGCGGGCCGGTCCGGCTCCCGGCCGGTTCGGGCCGTGGCGGGCGCGGACCACGGGATCGTATGCCGCAAAGCAGGTGAAACCGGGCGGAGGCTCACTGCTGTTGGGTCTCCGGCACCACTGTCAGCCCCAGTTCCCGGGCCAGCGCCTCGTCCACCCACTCCTGCGCACGCGCGCGTGACACGGCTCCCGCGTAGGACGTGATCTGCACGGCGAGCCCGTCGAGCAGGGCCGTCAGGCGCAGGGCCGCGCCCATGGGGTCCGGGCAGCGGAACTCGCCCGCCGCCACACCCTCGGCGATGACCTCGGCGATGGCCGCCTTCCAGCGCTTGTCGAGGTCCTGCGTGACCTCCCGCAGCGCGGGCTCGCGCGGCGCCGCCGCCCAGCCCTCGATCCACAGCCGCCAGCCCTTGGCCTGGCCCGTCGGCGCGTACCAGCGCACCGCCGACCGCAGCCGGCGCTGGGCCGTCGTGCGCCGGCCGAGCAGCTTGGAGAGGTGGGCGAGGTCGTCCTCGGCCGCGTACGCGAACGCGGCGGCGACCAGCTTCTCCTTCGTGGAGAAGTGGTACAGCACCAGCGCGTTGCTCACGCCGAGCGCGGACGCGACATCGGCGATCCGGACCGCCGCCACGCCCCGCACCTCGATCTGTGCCACGGCGGCACGCAACAACTCCTCGCGCCGTTCCGCCACGCTCAACCGCACTCTCGCCACCCCGTCACCCTAACGGGCCACGTCCGGACGGCGGCCGGGCGGTGACCTCCCCGTCAGCGGTACGACCCGAAGCGCTCCGTGAGCAGCGGCAGCCGGTCACCGGCGACGGCGTGCGCGGCCGCACGCGGCGTGCTTCCGTCGGCCTCCGCACGGGCCAGCACCAGGTCGGTCAGGGCGCGCATCGAGCGCCGCGTGTACGCGAACGCCTCCTGCGCGTCCGGACCGATGTCGCCGAACAGCGTCCACCACCACCAGGCGTGCGTCGCCGAGTTGACCACGACGTCGGGCAGCACCGTGACCCCGCGCGCGGTGAGCAGGGCCTCCGCCTCGGGCACGACCGGCATGTTGGCGGCCTCGACGATCCAGCGGGCGCTGATCCGCTCCTGGTCCGCGGCGCCGATCGCGTACGAGACGGCGGCGGGCACCAGCACCTCGGCGTCGGTGGCCTGCCAGGCGTCGCCGGGCAGTTCGAGGAGGCCGGGCCGCAGCGCAGAGCGGTCCACCGTGCCGTACGCGTCCCGAGCGGCGAGCAGTTCGTCGACGTCGAGTCCCGCCGGGTCGGCGATCGTGCCTCTGACGTCGGCGACGGCCACCACCGTGAGGCCCGCGCGCGCGAGGAAGCGTGCCGTGGCGCCGCCCATGGTGCCCAAACCCTGTACTGCGACCCGGGTGCCCGGGTAGGGCATGCCGGCCCGGTCCAGGGCCGCGAGCACCGACTCCGCCACCCCGCAGCCGCCGACCAGCTCGCCCATCCCGATCCCGTCCACCTCCACCGCGAACGCGTCGGCGAGCCGCCGCCGGGCCGCCGCCTCGTCGTCGAGCAGCGGATACACGGCCTGGATCGTCGAGACCAGCCCCACCTCGGCGGCGGCCCGGTCCACCAGGTCCTGGGTCAGTCCGAGGTCCTCGCCGGTGGTCCAGAAGGCCTCTATGTACGGCCGCACGGCCCGCAGGTAGCGCACCAGCAGTCCGTACGCCGCCGGGTCCCGGGGGTCGCAGTCGATGCCGCCCTTGGCCCCGCCGAGGGGGACGTAACGGGCCTCGGGGTCGTAGTGCAGGGCCTCCTTCACGGTCATTCCGCGGGCGAGTCCGGTGACCTCCTCCAGCGTGCAGCCCGGGCGCATCCGCAGCCCGCCGCTGGCGACACCGCGCACCAGACGGTCGACGACCAGGAAGCCCCGGCGGCCGGTGACGTGGTCGGTCCAGGTGAGCGACAGGAGGGGGGCGGTCACGGAAGCTCCTTGTGGCAGCGGCTGTTCACGGCTCGCGCGCGAACGCGGGTACTGAATCACGAGTCAGTATCCGGGTCGGGCGGCGGATGGTGTCGGTGGGGCGGACCATAATGGAGCTCTCACCGATTCCACCTGGAGGTACCGTGGCCGGTTCCCGTTCCCTGAGCTCCGGGCTCCGCGCGCTGCAGCCCGCGGCCTTCGGCGTGGAGCCGAGCGGCGAGCGCATGGCGCGCATCCGCAGATCGCCCCACTTCAAGGACGGCGTCTTCCAGAACCCGGGAGGGCCTTCGCGGATCCGGCCGTCGGGTTCGACGCTCGACCTCGCGAAGACCTACTTCGACAAGGACGCCCGCAACCGTCGCAGCCCGCACGGTGCGATGCCGGTGTATCCCACGACGGCCGCCGACCTCGCGCGACCGCCCGCGACCGGCCTGCGGCTGACCTGGCTGGGCCACTCCAGCGTCCTCGCCGAGATCGACGGGCAGCGGGTGCTCTTCGACCCCGTCTGGGGCGAGCGCTGCTCCCCGTTCGCCTTCGCCGGGCCCAAGCGGCTGCACGCGGTGCCACTGCCCCTGACCGCGCTCGGCCCGGTCGACGTCGTGGTCATCTCGCACGACCACTACGACCACCTGGACCTGCCCACGATCAAGGCGCTGGCCGGGACGGACACGCTGTTCGCCGTGCCGCTCGGCGTCGGCGCCCACCTCGAGCACTGGGGTGTGTCCGCCGACCGGCTGCGCGAGCTGGACTGGCAGGAGTCGACCAAGGTCGGCGGGCTCACCCTCACCGCCACCCCGGCCCGCCACTTCTGCGGCCGCGGCCTGCGCAACACCCAGCACACCCTCTGGGCGTCCTGGGTCGTCGCGGGGGAGAAGCACCGGATATTCCACAGCGGTGACACCGGCTACTTCGAGGGCTTCCGGGACATCGGCGCCGACCACGGCCCGTTCGACGCCACGATGATCCAGATCGGCGCGTACAGCCAGTACTGGCCGGACATCCACATGACCCCCGAGGAGGGCGTCCGGTCGCATCTGGACCTGCAGGGCGGGGACGCCTCGTCGGGTGTGCTGCTCCCGATCCACTGGGGGACCTTCAACCTGGCCCCGCATCCCTACGCCGAGCCCGGCGAGTGGACGAAGGACGCGGCCGAGGCGGCCGGAGCGGCGGTGGCGCTGCCCCGGCCCGGTGAGCCCTTCGAGCCGGCCGGGGAGCTCCCCGTGGACCCCTGGTGGCGCACGGTCACGGCGCCCGTCGCCCGCCATTGGCTGCGCACCCGGGGCACCGGCAGCGGCACCGACACCGCGCCGTCCGCCGCCCAGGGCGACCTCGACCTCGCGGGCGGCCGGTAGCGGGCTCGTTCTTCCGGCGGTCAGGTGATCGCCTTCTGCGGTCCGGGACCGGCGCACCGGTGGGGCCGGGGCTCATCAGCCCCGGCCCCTCGTCGGTCGTGGGGCGGTCCGGGTCGGCGAGCGGCCGGGCGACCGCGTTGTGCGTCCCCGTCGTGGCGACGTCCAGGAGCCTGTCGCGGCCGGCGCCTCGTGAGCGCTTCTGATCAGGTCGGATCGATCGATTGCGGCATCGGTGTCGTCGTCGCCGCGCGCTTATCGGTCTGTCGTACGAGACCTCATACCAGAGCGGGACGCATGCCGTAGGACTTTGTCAACTGCCCACCGCACATGATGCGTTGCCGACTACTGTCAGTGTCCGTCGGGCGACGCAGGGCCGAATTCCTCTCGGCGTCGTCGACCGGCACCGAGCCGCCGCATGCCCGTGTCACGCCGACCGGGCCGCCCGCCCCGGCTTCCGACCGCTGGACCAGTACGAGGACGCCCGATGTCACACCTCCGCGCACCGGCCGCACGCGCAGACCGCCGCGAGGGCGGGCGGCACGGACGGCCGGTCGCCCACACCGCACCCTCGCTGCCCGAGGCCCACATACGGCCCCAGCTGCTGCGACTCGCCGTACTGCCCCCGCTCGCGGTCGCCCTCAGCGCCTGCGCGGCCGTGCTGTTCACCGTCCGCTCCTCCGGCGCCCGCACCAGCCTCACCCTGTGGGCCGTGCTCGCCTGCGCGGTCTGTGTGACGCTCGCGGGCATCGGGATCGCCGTGATCGCCGCCGGCCGCGCCGCCCGGGCGGTGCACGACCGCGTCGGCGCGCTGCGCCGCAGCAGCGCCCGCCGCGAGGCCGATCTGCGCACCCTCGTCGAGGCGTTGCGCCGGGGCGAGCTGCCGCCGCAGCGCAAGCCGCGCGGCGGTCCGCCCGCGGACGCCGACGACTTCGAACTGCTCGCCGCCGACCTGTCCCGCGCGCACGACTGCGCCGTCACCGCCGTCGTGCAGGCCGCTCAACTCTCCAGCCAGGCCGGCAGCGAACAGAAGCTGGAGGTCTTCGTCAACCTCGCCCGGCGCCTCCAGTCGCTGGTGCACCGCGAGATCGCGATCCTGGACGACCTGGAGAACGAGATCGAGGACCCCGACCTGCTCAAGGGCCTCTTCCACGTCGACCACCTCGCGACCCGCATCCGCCGCCACGCCGAGAACCTCGCCGTGCTCGGCGGCGCCGTCTCCCGGCGCCAGTGGAGCAACCCCGTCTCCATGACCGAGGTACTGCGCTCGGCCATCGCCGAGGTCGAACAGTACTCGCGCGTGCGTCTCGTGCCGCCGATCGACGGCACCCTGCGGGGTCACGCCGTCGCCGACGTGATCCATCTGCTGGCCGAACTGGTGGAGAACGCCACGGTGTTCTCCGCCCCGCACACCCAGGTGCTGCTGCGCGCCAACCTCGTCACCTCCGGTCTCGCCGTCGAGGTCGAGGACCGCGGACTCGGCATGCCCGTGGGTGAGCAGGACAAGATGAACGCCCTGCTCACCGACCCCGACCAGGTCAATGTGGCCCGCCTGCTCGCGGACGGCCGGATCGGGCTGTTCGTGGTCTCGCAGCTGGCCCGGCGGCACGGCATCACCGTCCGGCTGCAGACCAACATCTACGGCGGTGTCCAGGCCGTCCTCGTCGTGCCGCAGGCGCTGCTCGGCAACCAGCCCGACACCGGGCGATCCGCGCCGCAGCCGCAGCCGCAGCCGCAGCCGCAACAGCAACCGCAGCCACACCACCGGCCCGCACCCGAGGTGGCCCGGCCCGCACCGCCCGTGTCGCCCCCGCAGCGCCACCGGCCCGCGCCCGACGCCTCGACCGCGCCTGCTCCCCCCGCCCCGGTCCCGGCTCCCGCGCCCGGCACCACCCCCTCGCCCCTGCCGGTCCGCGGCACGCACGAGGAGCGGCCCAACCCGGCCGAGGCGGTGCCCGGCATCCGGCCCGGCGACCGGCCGACCGTCGAGGAACACGCCGCCGCGCCGCTCGCCCCGCGCACCGGCACCGTCCGCGGCACCATGGGCAAGCCCACCCTGCCCCGGCGCCGCGCCCAGGAGCACATCGTGCCCCAACTGCGCGGGGGCCCGGCGCCCCGCCAGGACGCCGAGGACCCCGTCGGCCACGACCCCGGTCTCATGGCGGCGTTCCAGCGCGGCATCGGCCTCGCCGAGGCCCAGCAGAAGGCAGGGTCCGGTCACTCCGCGCCGGGCCACCCGGAGGCCCCTTACGGGTCCTCGTACCCCGGGTCCGCGAACGCGGAGTCAGCGCACTCCGGGTCCTCGCACTCCGGGTCCTCGCACCCCGGGCCTTCGCATTTGGAGCCGTCAAACGCTGGGTCCTCGTACTCCGAGTCAGCGCACTCCGGATCCCCGCACGCCGGCCCCTCGCACCCAGAGCCCTCGCACCGGGACTCCTCTGTGGACTCCTCGCACCGGGACTCGTCCCACCTGGACTCCTCCTCCCCCCCGGAAGGCCCCCGAGGCGCCCACGCGCCGTCGGCCTCCCCACCGGACGGTCGTCACACGGCCGTTCCCCCCGTGGCGACGCAACTCCCCATGGCCGTACCGCCCAGGGACGTGCGGCACAGGGACGTGCGGCACACGGATGCCGTGCACAGGGACGCGCCCCCGCACTGGGAGGCCGCCCGTACGACCCCGGACCACCCCGCCCGGCACGACGGGAGCGGATCAGCCGGATGACCGCCGCAGCTGCCGCCGCCGTCGCCACCCCCACCGCAATGACCGCCGGCGCACCCACGGGCGCGCCCGCAGACCTTCGTATCCCAAGGAGTCGATCCACCATGGCGACCGATGCCCCCACCGGCCATGTATCCGATCTCGACTGGCTGATGAGCGGCCTCGTACAGCGCGTGCCGCACACCAGCAGCGCGGTGCTGCTCTCCTGCGACGGGCTCGTGAAGTCGGTCCACGGCCTCGACCCCGACAGCGCCGACCACATGGCGGCCCTGGCCTCCGGCCTGTATTCCCTCGGCCGCAGTGCCGGTGTCCGGTTCGGCGACGGCGGTGAGGTGCGGCAGGTCGTCGTCGAGCTCGACTCGACCCTGCTGTTCGTCACCACCGCCGGCTCCGGCACCTGCCTGGCCGTGCTGGCCGGACGCGAGGCCGACGCCGCCGTGCTCGGCTACGAGATGGCCATGCTGGTCAAGAGCGTCCGCCCCTACCTGGTGACCGCTCCCCGGCAGCAGTCCGTCGAACCCCCGGCGATGAGGCCTTGAGCGTGACGGCGGCCGGCGACGGGCCATGGCTCGACGAGGCGGCCGGACGGCTGGTGCGCCCCTTCACGGTCAGCAACGGCCGTACCCGCCCCTCCGTCGCGCTCGACCTCATCTCGCAGGTGATGGCCACCGGGGCCACCCCCCTCGGCTATCTCGGCCCCGAACACGCACAGGCGCTCGACCTGTGCCGGGCGCCGGTGTCGGTCGCCGAGATCGCCGCGCACCTGATGTTGCCGGCGGTGGTCACCAAGGTGCTGCTGTCGGACCTCGTCGACTGCGGGGCGCTCACCACCAAGCCCCCCGAGTTCCACCACAACCCCACGGACCGGGCCCTTCTGGAGGCAGTGCTCGATGGACTACGACGACAGCTCTGACCACGACTCCGACTACGACTACGACGACGGATCCGGCCATGGAGACGGATCCGGTGACGACGGCGGCTCCGGCTACGGCACCGACCCGTTCCCCACCGCGCTCAAGATCCTGGTCGCGGGCGGCTTCGGCGTCGGCAAGACCACCTTCGTCGGCGCCGTCAGCGAGATCGCGCCGCTGAGCACGGAGGAACTGCTCACGACCGTCAGCGCCGCCACCGACAACCTCGACGGCATCGAGAACAAGGTCGAGACGACGGTGGCCATGGACTTCGGCCGCATCACCCTCGACCCCGAGCACGTCCTGTACCTCTTCGGCACACCGGGCCAGGAGCGCTTCTGGTTCATGTGGGACGAGCTGTGCGAGGGCGCCCTCGGCGCGGTGATCCTCGCCGACACCCGGAGGCTGGAGCAGTGCTTCGCGGCCGTCGACTTCTTCGAGGAGCGCGGCCTCGGATTCATCGTCGCCGTCAACGAGTTCGACGGCGGCCACCGCTACGACCCCGAGGAGGTGCGTGCCGCCATCGACCTGCACCCCGAGGTCCCCGTGGTGTGCTGCGACGCCCGGATCTCCGCATCCGGCGTCCAGACCCTGCTCACCCTCGTCCGCCATCTCATCGCCCACGCACCCGTCACTCCCGCGCCCAGCCACGGCGCCCACATGTGATACCCGCACACACCGCACCGGAGCCGCATATGACATACGCCCACAGCGACGGGACCCAGACATGAGGTACGACCCGCCGCGCCCGGCCGGTCGGCTGCTGCTCACCCCCGAGGACAAGGAGGCACCCGCGAGAACGCACCGACTGCTCCAACTGGGCCTGGGGGAGCGTCCGGAACCCGCCCTGGACGCCTTCGCGGGCCATCTGGCGTCGCTGACCGGCGCCCCGTACGCCATGGTCAACTTCCTCGGCGAGAAGGGCCAGTTCTTCGCCGGCCTGTACGCGCCCGACACCGGGCTCGTCATGAAGGAGGACGGGACCCGCCCGGTGATGGGCCGCTTCCTGCCCCGCGACCACGGGTTCTGCCCCCACGTGGTGGTCCGGCACAAGGCGCTGGTGCTGGAGGACGTCCGCGACTACCCGCGGTTCGCGGGCAATCCGGTCGTCGACGAGTTCGGCATCCACTCCTACCTGGGCGCGCCGCTCATCGACACCACGGGGACGGTGCTCGGCACCGTCTGCGTCGCCGATGTCTCCCCCCGCCCCTGGGGCCGGACCGGTCTGGAGACGATCAAGGCGACTGCCGCGGATCTCGTCGTACGGCTCGAAGGGCCCGGGAACGGCGGAGCTCTGCTCTGACCAGGTGAACGTCGCCCGGGGCGTGAAGGAAAGCTGCGGCGGCGGTTAAGAAATCCTCGATGGACCAGGACGGCGGCGTACGGCAGATTGCTGTGCGATTCCACTTCTCTCCCCGTCCGGGGGCTTCTTCGGCATGCCCGCGGCGGGGATCTGACCCTCAGGAGCCGTAGCGGTGAAGGCACTGGTCAAGGACAAGGCGGAACCAGGGCTGCGGCTCATGGACGTACCGGAGACGCAGGTCGGCCCAGGCGACGTACTGATCAAGGTGCTGCGCACCGGCATCTGCGGCACCGACCTGCACATCCACTCCTGGGACGGATGGGCGCAGCAGACGATCCGCACCCCGCTCGTGCTCGGCCACGAGTTCGTGGGCGAGGTCGTCGGGACCGGCCGGGACGTCAGCGAGATCAAGTCCGGCGACCGGGTCAGCGGCGAGGGCCATCTCGTGTGCGGCAAGTGCCGCAACTGCCTGGCCGGGCGCCGCCACCTGTGCCGGGCGACCATCGGGCTCGGGGTCGGACGGGACGGCGCCTTCGCCGAGTACGTCGTGCTGCCCGCGACCAACGTGTGGGTGCACCGCGTGCCGGTGGACCTCGACGTCGCGGCCATCTTCGACCCGTTCGGCAACGCCGTGCACACCGCGCTGTCGTTCCCGCTGGTCGGCGAGGACGTGCTGATCACCGGGGCCGGCCCGATCGGGCTGATGGCCGCCGCCGTGGCCCGGCACGCGGGCGCCCGCAACGTCGTCGTCACGGACGTCAGTGAGGAGCGGCTCGACCTGGCCCGCAAGATCGGCGTCAGCCTCGCCCTCAACGTGCGCGAGTCCTCGATCGCGGACGGGCAGCGCATCCTGGGCCTGCGGGAGGGCTTCGACATCGGCCTGGAGATGTCCGGCCGCGCGGAGGCGCTCCAGGACATGATCGCGAACATGACGCACGGCGGGCGGATCGCGATGCTCGGCCTGCCGGCGCAGGAGTTCCCGGTCGACTGGGCCCGGATCGTCACGTCGATGATCACTCTCAAGGGCATCTACGGCCGGGAGATGTTCGAGACCTGGTACGCCATGTCGGTGCTGCTGGAAGGCGGCCTCGACCTCGCCCCCGTGATCACCGGCCGGTACGGCTACCGCGACTTCGAGGCGGCGTTCGCCGACGCGGCGAGCGGCCGCGGCGGCAAGGTCATCCTCGACTGGACCGCGTAACCCCCACAGCACCTTTAGGAGACCCCGTCATGTTCGACTCCGTGCGCGACGACCTGCGCGCCACCCTCGACGAGATCCGCGCCGCCGGCCTGCACAAGCCCGAACGCGTCATCGACACCCCGCAGTCCGCGACCGTCAACGTCTCCGCGGGCGGCCGGCCCGGTGAGGTGCTCAACTTCTGCGCCAACAACTACCTAGGCCTCGCCGACCACCCCGAGGTGATCGCCGCCGCCCACGAGGCCCTCGACCGCTGGGGCTACGGCATGGCGTCCGTCCGCTTCATCTGCGGCACGCAGGAGGTGCACAAGGAGCTGGAGGCGCGACTGTCCGCCTTCCTCGGTCAGGAGGACACGATCCTGTACTCCTCGTGCTTCGACGCCAACGGCGGTGTCTTCGAGACCCTGCTCGGCCCCGAGGACGCCGTGATCTCCGACGCCCTCAACCACGCCTCGATCATCGACGGCATCCGGCTGTCCAAGGCCCGCCGCTTCCGGTACGCCAACCGTGATCTGGACGACCTGGAGCGCCAGTTGAAGGAGGCGCAGCCGGCGCGGCGACGGCTGATCGTCACCGACGGCGTCTTCTCCATGGACGGCTATCTCGCGCCCCTGCGGGAGATCTGCGACCTCGCCGACCGCTACGACGCGATGGTCATGGTCGACGACTCGCACGCCGTCGGCTTCGTCGGCCCCGGCGGGCGCGGCACCCCCGAACTGCACGGCGTGATGGACCGGGTCGACATCATCACCGGCACCCTGGGAAAGGCACTCGGCGGCGCCTCGGGCGGCTACGTCGCCGCCCGCGCCGAGATCGTCGCGCTGCTGCGCCAGCGCTCCCGGCCGTACCTCTTCTCGAACACCCTCGCCCCGGTGATCGCCGCCGCCTCGCTGAAGGTGCTCGACCTGCTGGAGTCGGCGGGCGACCTGCGGGAGCGGCTCGCCGAGAACACCGCGCTGTTCCGGCGCCGGATGACCGAGGAGGGCTTCGACATCCTGCCCGGCGACCACGCGATCGCGCCGGTGATGATCGGCGACGCCTCGCGGGCCGGCCGGATGGCGGAGCTGCTGCTGGAGCGGGGCGTGTACGTGATCGGCTTCTCGTACCCGGTGGTGCCGCAGGGGCAGGCGCGGATCCGCGTCCAGTTGTCGGCCGCCCACTCGACCGAGGACGTCGACCGCGCGGTGGACGCGTTCGTGGCGGCGCGGGCGGAGCTCGACGCCTGAGCCCCGGAAGGGGTGACCTGCGGACACGGCCGGTTTGAGAGAATCGGTGCCATGATCGAGGCGCGGCGGCTCCACATCCTCCGTGCGGTGGCCGACCACCGCACCGTGACGGCGGCTGCCGCCGCGCTGTATCTCACCCCCTCCGCGGTGTCCCAGCAGCTCACGGCCCTGGAGCAGGAGACGGGGCACCGGCTGGTGGAGCGGGGCGCCAAGGGGGTACGGCTCACCGCGGCCGGCGAGATCCTGCTCAGCCACACCAACGCCGTCCTCGCCCAGCTGGAGCGGGCGGAGGCGGAGCTCGCGGCGTACAGCTCGGGCGCCGCCGGCACGGTCAGCGTCGCCTCCTTCGCGACCGGCATCGCCCAGGTCGTCGCGCCGGCCGTGGCCCGCCTCGCGCGGACCGCGCCCGGCATCCGCATCCGCGTCCGGGACGCCGAGGGGGATGCCAGCCTGCCCATGGTGCTGGACCGGCAGGTCGATGTCGCGGTCGCCGTGGAGTACCGCGGGGCTCCGCCGGCCGACGATCCGCGGCTGGCGCACGTCCCGCTGTACGCCGAGCCCTTCGACGCGGTGGTGCCCGTCGGCCACCGGCTGGCGGAGACGGGCGAGGTGCCGCTGGCGGAGCTGGCCAAGGACGCGTGGATCGGCCCGTATCCCGGCAACCCGTGCCACGACGTGGTGGTGCTGGCCTGCGAGGCCGCCGGGTTCCAGCCCCGCTTCGAGCACTCCTCGGACGACTTCCGCGCGGTGGTGGCCCTCGCCTCCGCGGACGCGGGGGTGGCCCTCGTACCGCGCTCCGCGCTGCGTTGGATGGACCTCGCCGGCGTCGTCGTCCGTCCGGTGGACGGGGAGGCGCCCACGCGCCGGGTCTTCGCCGCCATCCGCCGGGGCGCGGAGGAGCATCCGCTGATCAGGCCGGTGCTGGAGGCACTGGGGGAGGCCGCGCGGGCGTGAGGACCGCGTAACACGGCTGTCTCATATCCGGGCCTCCGGATTCGTACGCCGATCCGTGTCGCCGCCGCACGCCGGGCTGCGCGGCGAACTGGTCGAGGGGCGGCTCGCGGTGGGCGCGGACATCGCCTACGACCGGCCGCCCGTGCCCGGCCTGGAACAGCACATCTGGGTGCTGGCGGGAGCCCTGGCGGTGACCGTGCAGGACGTCGAGCACCGGCTCGCGGCGGGGGACACCCTGCGGTTGCGGGTGTGGGGGCCGACGCGGTTCCGGTGCGCCGGGCAAGAGGATGTGCGGTACGTGCCGGCGGTGGTGCTGCCGTGAACGTGGAGACGCTGAACGAGTCACAGGTGCTCGAACATGCCGAGGATTTGGCGGACCTGCTGGTCGACACCGTGCACAGCGGCGCCTCCGTGGGCTTCCTGGCGCCGCTCGACCGGGGTGAGGCCCTGGCCTGGTGGCGGGGGCGGGCGGCCGGCGTGGCCGCCGGTGAACTCGCCGTCTGGGCGGCCCGTGAGGGGGCGCGGGTGGCCGGGACCGTGAGCCTGGCCTTCGCCGACAAGCCCACAGCCGGCACCGGGCGGAACTGGTCAAGCTCATGGTGCGTCGCGAGGCGCGCGGGCGGGGGGCTCCTCGACACCGCCGAGCGGGCGGCCGTCGCGGCCGGTGTCACGCTCCTCCACCTGGACACCGAGACCGACAGCCCCGCCGAGCGCCTCTACCGGGCGGCGGGCTGGACCCCGCTCGGCGCGATCCCCGACTACGCGGCGAGTCCGGCGGGGGTGCTGCGGCCGACGACCGTCTACTACAAGCAGGTCGGAACACCCGCCCTCGCCGGATGACTGTCGGTGGCGGGCGCTACCTTGCGTCCCATGCCGGATGCCGAAGACGTACGTCGTATCGCCCTGTCCCTGCCGGAGACGACGGAGAAGATCGCCTGGAGCATGCCCACGTTCCGGGTCGCGGGGAAGATGTTCGCCACGCTGCCGGAGGAGGAGACCTCCATCGCCGTGCGCTGTCCCAAGGAGGAGCGCGACGAACTGGTCATGGCCGAGCCGGAGAAATTCTGGGTGGCCGACCACGAGGCGCAGTTCGCCTGGGTGCGGGCACGGCTGTCCGCGCTGGAGGACGAGGACGAACTGCGGGACATCCTGGCCGACTCATGGCGGCAGGCGGCGCCGACCCGGCTGCTCGACGCACACCCGGAGCTGGGGCTGCCGTCCGGGCGGTGAAATTCCCTCCGGCGTTGTCGGCGCGGGGTGGCATGATCCGGAGGGGTGGGCCTCGGCCGCTGGGGTGGCCGGGGCTTCGTGGGACATGGGGAGGGGAGCGCGGGGGATGGGCGGCATGCCGGACGACGTTGCCGACGCGGGGGAGCGGGGCGGCTCGGGCAACGGCGGTGAGGCCCGTACGGGGAGCCGTTCGGGCAAGGGCGGTGCCGGACCGGCGGTGCGGCCGGTCTGGTCGCGTGACTTCGCGTTGTTCTTCGTCGCCCGCGCCGTGGCCCGGCTCGGCGACACCATGCTCCCGGTGGCGCTCGCCGCAGGCCTGCTCCAGCACGGGTACGGCGCCGGCGCGGTCGGCCTCGCCATGGCCGCGACGGCCGGGGCGTTCGCCGCGCTGGTCGTCTTCGGCGGGGTCATCGCCGACCGGTTCAGCACCCGCAAGCTGATGATCTGGGCCGACGTGGTGCGGCTGGGTACCCAGGCGCTCACCGCGGCACTCTTCTTCGCGGACCGGGTGGTGCTCTGGGAGATCTGCGCGATCGGTGTGGTGGGCGGCGTCGCGAGCGCCGTCTTCCAGCCCGGCGTCGCCAGCATGGTGCCCCGGCTCGCCTCCGACATCCAGGGCGCCAACGGCGCCGTACGCATCGCCGAGTCCTCGGCCCAGCTCGTCGGCCCCGCCGTCGCGGGCGTGCTGGTCGGCGTCGCGTCGGCGGGCGGTGTCTTCGCCGCGCACGCCGCCACGTACGCGGTCAGCGCCCTGTGCCTGCTGTTGCTGCGGCTGCCGCCGCCGGTGCCGGGCACCCGCCCCGCGGGGCGCGGGGCGGGTGCCTTCCGGGCAGATCTCGTCGAGGGGTGGCGGGAGTTCAGGGCGCGCACCTGGCTGTGGGGCGTCATCGCCGTCTGGTGCCTGTACATGATCGCCGTCTTCGGCCCGACCGTGCCGGTGGTGGCGACGGAGGTGGTCCAGGAACACGGCCCCCGCGCCTACGGCCTGATCAACTCCGCCCTCGGCGCCGGCACCGTCGTCGGCGGGCTCGTCGCGCTGCGGCTGCGCCCCCGCCGGATGCTGCGGGCCGGGGCGATCGCCCTGTTCGGCTTCGCGGGGTTCCCGGCGACCGTCGGGCTCGGCCTCGACATGCCGGCGATGGCGGCCGGCGCCGCCGTCGCCGGGGCCGGGATGTCGTTCTGGGGCGTCATGTGGGCGACCAGCGTGCAGACCCAGGTCCGGCCCGCCGTCCTCAATCGCATCCACGCCTACGACGTGGCCGGCTCCCTGGCGATGCTGCCCGTCGGCCAGGCGCTCGCGGGGCCCGCCGCGGCCGCCCTCGGCGCGGACCGGGTCCTTCTCGTCTCCGGCGCGATGAGCTTCGTCGTCGCGTTCGCGCTGCTCGCGGTGCCCGCGATACGCGATCTGGTGCGCGTCGACACCCACCGCACCCGCGCGCCCGCATCAGCGTCCCCCTCGTGACCGCCACGGCCGGCCCGCGCGGCGACCGTGCACCGGCGCGTGGCGGCGGGCGTAATCGGGTGCGCGACCACCGACCCGAGTGCGGTATTGTTTCCCTGCGCGTTCACCCGGGGGGAAACCCCAGGTCAGACCGCACCGGGACGTGGCGCAGCTTGGTAGCGCACTTGACTGGGGGTCAAGGGGTCGCAGGTTCAAATCCTGTCGTCCCGACCAGCTTCATCGCAGGTCGGAGGCCGTCTTCTCAGAAAGCTGAGAAGGCGGCCTCACTCGTGTGTGCGGGAACGGCCGAGGCCGTCCGGTCCGGCACACAGCGTGCCGGACCGGACGGCCTCATGGCTGACTCAGGTCAGACCAGGTCGAACCGGTCCAGGTTCATGACCTTGTCCCACGCCGCGACGAAGTCCGTCACGAACTTCTCCTTCGCGTCGTCGCTCGCGTAGACCTCCGCGACCGCACGCAGCTCGGAGTTGGAGCCGAAGACGAGGTCGGCGCGGGTGCCGGTCCACTTGACCTCGCCCGTGGCGGCGTCGATGCCCTCGAACGTGGTCTGGTCCTCGGACGTCGACCTCCACGTCACACCCAGGTCGAGCAGGTTGACGAAGAAGTCGTTCGTCAGGGTGCCCGGGGTCTCGGTGAGGACACCGTGCTTGGACTGCTGCGAGTTGGCGCCCAGGACGCGCAGACCGCCGACGAGCGCCGTCATCTCGGGGGCGCTCAGCGTCAGCAGGTTCGCCCGGTCGAGCAGCAGGTACTCGGCCGGCAGGCGGTTGCCCTTGCCGAGGTAGTTGCGGAAGCCGTCCGAGGTCGGCTCCAGCGCGGCGAACGACTCGGCGTCCGTGTGCTCGTCCGTCGCGTCGACCCGCCCCGGGGTGAAGGGCACCTCGATGTCGTGGCCCGCGGCCTTGGCGGCCTTCTCCACGCCCGCGCAGCCACCGAGGACGATCAGGTCGGCCAGGGAGACCTTCTTCGCGGAGCCCGCGTTGAACTCCTGCTGGACGTTCTCCAGGGTGCGCAGGACCGAGGCGAGCTGGTCGGGGTCGTTGGCGTCCCAGCCGCGCTGCGGCTCCAGGCGGATCCGGCCGCCGTTGGCGCCACCGCGCTTGTCGCTGCCGCGGAACGTCGAGGCCGAGGCCCACGCCGTGCCGACCAGCTGCGGGACGGTCAGGCCGGAGTCGAGGAGCTTGGCCTTGAGGGCCGTGATCTCCTCGGCGCCGATGACCTCGCCCTGGGCCTCGGGCAGCGGGTCCTGCCACAGCAGGGTCTCCTCCGGGACCTCCGGGCCGAGGTAGTGCGACTTCGGACCCATGTCGCGGTGGGTCAGCTTGTACCAGGCACGCGCGAAGGCGTCCGCGAACTCCGCCGGGTTCTCGTGGAAGCGGCGCGAGATCGGCTCGTAGATCGGGTCGAAACGCAGCGACAGGTCGGTGGTGAGCATCGTCGGGAGATGCTTGCGCGACGAGTCGTGGGCGTCGGGGATGACGGCCTCGGAGTCCTTCGCGACCCACTGCTTGGCGCCGGCGGGGGACTCGGACAGCTCCCACTCGTAGCCGAACAGGTTCTCGAAGAAGTTGTTGCTCCACTGGATCGGCGTGGTGGTCCAGGTGACCTCCAGGCCGGAGGTGATGGCGTCACCGCCCTTGCCCGTGCCGTAGGTGTTCTTCCAGCCGAGGCCCTGCTCCTCCATGGAGGCGGCCTCGGGGTCGTTGCCGACGTGGTCCGCCGGGCCGGCGCCGTGGGTCTTGCCGAAGGTGTGGCCACCGGCGATGAGGGCGACGGTCTCCTCGTCGTTCATCGCCATCCGGCGGAACGTCTCACGGATGTCGCGGGCCGCGGCCAGCGGGTCCGGGTTGCCGTTGGGGCCCTCGGGGTTGACGTAGATGAGGCCCATCTGAACGGCGCCGAGGGGGCTCTCCAGCTCGCGGTCGCCGCTGTAGCGCTGGTCGTCGAGCCAGGTGGTCTCGGGACCCCAGTAGACGTCCTCCTCCGGCTCCCAGACGTCCGCCCGGCCGCCGCCGAAGCCGAAGGTCTCGAAGCCCATCGTCTCCAGGGCGACGTTGCCGGCGAGGATCATGAGGTCGGCCCAGGAGATGTTCTGGCCGTACTTCTTCTTCACCGGCCACAGCAGACGGCGGGCCTTGTCCAGGTTGGCGTTGTCCGGCCAGCTGTTCAGCGGCGCGAAGCGCTGCTGGCCGGCGCCGGCGCCGCCGCGGCCGTCGCTGATGCGGTAGGTGCCCGCGCTGTGCCACGCCATCCGGATGATCAGCGGACCGTAGTGGCCGAAGTCGGCGGGCCACCAGTCCTGCGAGGTCGTGAGCACCTCGGCGAGGTCCCGCTTGACGGCCGCCAGGTCGAGGGACCGGAACGCCTCGGCGTAGTCGAAGTCCTCACCGAGCGGGTTGGACACGGCGGGGTTCTTGGCGAGGATCTTCAGGTTGAGGCGCTCCGGCCACCACTGGCGGTTGCCACCGCCCTGCGTGGGGTGCGCGGCGCGCCCGTGCGCGACCGGGCAGCCTCCTGTGCCCTCCGTCTTGGGGTCGGTGACGATTGCATCCGGGTTCTCAGCCATGGGCATCCTTCTTCGGGACATGGATCACGGTGCTCAGGAACTACGGGTGGAACAGGCGGGGCACAGGCCCCAGTAGATGACCTCGGCCTCGTCGATCGAGAAACCGTGGTCGTTCGACGCGGTCAGGCAGGGGGCCTGGCCGGCCGCGCACTCGACGTCGGTGACCGTGCCGCAGGACCGGCACACGAGGTGGTGGTGGTTGTCGCCGACGCGCCCCTCGTACCGGGCCGGGCTGCCCGCCGGTTCGATCCGGCGGACCAGCCCCGCCGCGGTCAGCGCGTGCAGGGCTTCGTACACCGCTTGCAGGGATATGTGGCCCACGCGGTCGCGCACCCCCGACGCGATCGCCTCGACGCCCAGGTGGTCTCCGGCCCGGACGGTCTCCAGCAGTGCGACGCGGGCTGCCGTCACCCGCAGGCCGGCACCGCGCAGCTCTTCGGCGGTGGTCGGATTCGGGGACGCGGTCATGCGGGCGAACCTATCGCGGTAAACACGAACGGTTCAAGAAAACGAAGGGTTAAATCATGAGCCGTGTCGGACGGCGCCGCGCGGGTGGCGCGCGGTGGTGGGCGGGGCCGTGGGGGAGAAGCATGGTGACCGACGCCGTAGTCCGGACCACGTGGAGGTGAGGGCCATGACCGAGCTGCCCGAGGTGGTGTCCCGCGAGGAGTGGCTGAGCGCGCGCAAGGAGCTGCTGGCCGCGGAGAAGGAGCTCACCCGGGCTCGCGACCGGGTCAACGCCCGACGACGGCGGCTGCCCATGGTCCGCGTCGAGGCGCAGTACACCTTCGAGGGCCCCGACGGGACGGTCGGGCTGGTCGACCTGTTCGAGGGGCGGCCCCAGCTGGTCGTGCACCACTTCATGTGGATGTACGACATCGATGCCGACGGCACCGAGCGCCCCCGCGACCACGGCTGCTCGAGCTGTTCCTCCGCCGCCGACCAGATCCCGGCCCATCTGCGCCAGCTGCACGTGCGTGGCACCTCCCTGGCCGCGGTGTCCCGGGCGCCGTACCCCAAGATCGCCGCGTTCCGGGACCGTATGGGCTGGACGTTCCCCTGGTACTCCGCCGCGGACAGCGACTTCAACTACGACTTCCACGCCACGATCGACGACCGGGTGGCCCCGGTGCTGGTCAACTACCGCACCCCGGCCGAGCTCGCCGGGGCGGGCGAGCCCTGGGACGCGAGCTGGCGCGGCGACTACCCCGGCGTCAGCGCCTTCCTCCGGGTCGGCGACGAGGTCTTCCACACCTACTCCGCGTTCGGCCGGGGCATCGAGGAGTTCCACAACGGCGACAACTACCTCGACCTCACCGCGCTCGGCCGCCAGGAGGCCTGGGAAGAGCCGAAGGGCCGCGCGGAACCCCTCGGCCTGCAGGTCGGCGGACCGGCGATGCGCCTCCCCGACGAGTACGGCGACGCGCCCGGCGTCACCCCACCGCCAGGGACACCTCCGTCGCCTTGATCAGGGCGACCACCGGAGAGCCCGGCGCCAGACCGAGGTCGTCGACCGCGTCCTTGGTGATCGCGGAGGTCAGCTCCCCGCCCTCCAGCGCGACCTTGACGGAGGCCATCGCGCCGCCCGTGCCGACCCCCAGCACCGTGCCGCGCAGCCGGTTGCGGACGGACAGTCCCTCCACCGGGCCCGTGGCGAGGGAGACCTCCGTGGACTTGACGAGGGCGCGTACGGCGGCCCCCTCGGTCAGCGCCAGGTCCCGTACCGCGTCCGCGGTGATCGCCGCGGTGATGTCCTGCCCGCCGTCGAGACGCACTCCGACGACCGCCATCACCTCGCCGGAGGTGATGGCGGTGACGGTGCCGGGCAGCTGGTTGCGGATACTCAAGGCCATGGTGAAACACCTCAAAAGGGGGAGAAACGGTGCTCGCTGCGCGCCCTACCGTAACCGCGCGATCGCGCAGTGTGACCTACCCCACACCGGTGGCGTGGAACTCCAGCCGTCCCGTCCCCGACTCCTGTACCGGCACGGTGCGAACCGAGTGACGCCGTGCGACGCGATCTGGAGACCGGTGATGCACGACCCCCGACCACCCGCCCGCCGCGCCCCCAGGGCGCTGAGGGACCTGCTGCCCCCGCCGGCCCTTGGCGGATTCCTGCTGCTGCTCGCCGTCGTCTTCGTGGTGGCCTACGCCGTCGGATCGGCCGTCGGCCCGGTCGCGCCCGGCATGCACCGCCCGGACAGCGGCGCCACCGAGGCGGACCCCCACAGCGGCACCGGCACGCACGGCGACCACACCGAAGGCCACACCCCATGACGACCAGGCCGGCGCCCACCCTGACGACGACCGACCTCACCGTGGGCGGAATGACCTGCGCGGCCTGCGTGCGACGGGTCGAGAAACGGCTGGCCCGCCTCGACGGCGTCACCGCCACGGTCAACCTGGCCACCGGCCGTGCCCGCGTGACCCACCCGACCGTCGTCCGCCCCGAGGAACTGGTCGCCACGGTCGAGCAGGCCGGCTACACGGCCGCCCTGCCCACACCGTCCCAGGCCCCCGAACCCGGCACCGGGAACGACTCCGAGCTCGGCCGGCTGACGGTGACGGGGTTGCTCGCGGCGCCCGTGCTGGTGCTGTCGATGGTGCCCGCCCTGCAGTTCCGCAACTGGCAGTGGCTCTGCTTCGTCCTCGCCGCGCCCGTCGTCGTATGGGGAGCCTGGCCGTTCCACGCACGGGCGGCGCGGGGGCTGCGGCACGCGGCGTCGACCATGGACACCCTGGTCTCGCTCGGCGTACTGGCCTCCTTCGCGTGGTCGGCGTACGCGCTCTTCCTCGGCGGAGCGGGCACGCCCGGCATGCGGATGCCGTTCGGTCTGGTGCCGTCCGCGTCCGACGGCGTCGCGCACGTCTATCTCGAAGCCGCCGTCGCCGTACCGCTGTTCGTGCTGGCGGGCCGCGTGCTGGAAGCGCGAGCCCGGCGCGGCACCGGTGCGGCGCTGCGCTCGCTGGCGCGGCTCGCCGCCAAGGAGGTGTCCGTGCGGGAGGACGGCGGCGGCGAACGGCTGGTACCCGTCGAGCGGTTGACGGCCGGGCAGGTCTTCGTCGTGCGCCCCGGAGAGCGGATCGCCACCGACGGCGAGGTGGTGGAGGGCAGTTCCGCCGTGGACCTGGCCCTCGTCACGGGGGAGAGCGAACCCGTCGAGGTCGGGCCAGGCACCACGGTGGTCGGCGGGGCGGTCAACGTCGGCGGGCTGCTCCTCGTGCGGGCCACCGCGGTCGGGGCGGACACCCAACTCGCCCGGATCACCGCGATGGTGACGGAGGCCCAGGCGGGCAAGGCGAAGGCGCAGCGGCTGGCCGACATCGTGGCCGGGGTGTTCGTACCGGTGGTGCTGACGCTCGCCGTGACGGTGCTCGGCTTCTGGCTGGGTGCCGGTGCCGATCCACAGGCCGCGATCACCGCGTCCGTCGCCGTCCTGGTCGTCGCCTGCCCGTGTGCACTGGGCCTCGCGACCCCCACCGCCCTGATGGCCGCGACCGGCCGCGGCGCCCAACTCGGCGTGCTGGTCACCGGGCCGCAGGCGCTGGAGGGGCTCCGGCACATCGACACCGTCGTCCTGGACAAGACCGGCACGCTCACCTCCGGGCACATGACCGTCGCCCGGGTCACCACGCCGCCGGGCGGGCCGGGCCGGGACGCCGTACTGCGGCTGGCCGGGGCCGTGGAGCAGGGATCGGAGCATCCGCTGGGGCGGGCGATCACCGCCTACGTGGGGCGGCCGCTGCCGGGCGTGCGGGACTTCTCCGCCGAGGCCGGACGGGGCGTGCGGGGCAGGGTCGAGGGGCGGCTCGTCGAAGTCGGCGCCTGCGAGGGTGGGTTGCCCGGCGAACTGGCCGAGGCGCGGCAGGCGGCGCACGCGGCCGCGCGGACGCCGGTCCTGGTGCGGGTGGACGGGGCGGCCGCCGCGGTCGTCGAGGTCGGGGACGTCGTACGGCCGGGCAGTTACCGCGCGGTGGAACGGCTGCGCCGCCTCGGTATCGAGCCCGTCCTCGCCACCGGCGACGCCGACGCGCCCGCACGAGCCGTCGCGGCGTCGCTCGGCATCACCGAGGTGCACGCCCGCCGCACCCCGGAGGGCAAGACCGACCTGGTACGGCGGCTGAGGGCGGACGGACGCCGGGTCGCGGTGGTCGGCGACGGGGTGAACGACGCCGCCGCGCTGGCCGGCGCCGACCTCGGCATCGCCATGGGCGGCGGCACGGACGTGGCCATCGGGGCCGCCGACGTGACGCTGGTGCGCGGGGACATCGAGGCGCTCGCGGACGCGGTGCGGCTGGCCCGGCGCACCCTGGGCACGATCCGCGCCAACCTCGTCTGGGCCTTCGGCTACAACGCGGTGACGCTGCCGCTGGCCATGGTCGGGCTGCTCACCCCGATGCTCGCCGCGGCGGCGATGTCCGTGAGCTCGCTGCTGGTCGTCGGGAACAGCCTGCGGCTGCGCACCTGGCAGCCCGGGCGTGGACGGCGGCCCGCGCGATGAGCCGACCGCGTGCCGCCGACACCCTGCTCACCGCCCTCGCCCCGGTGGCGGCCTGCGCGGTCGCCCTCGGCGCGCTGACCGCATGGGTGGACACCGGCCGGGCGGGCGGACCGCCCCGGATCGAGGTCGCGCCGGGCCGGGTCTTCCTGCCGTTCGGCGACACCGAGGACACGGCGGCGTTCTTCGACATCACCAACTCCGGGGGGGGCGGAGGACCGACTGGTCGCGGTGACGTCCGGCACGGCCGGCCGGGAACCCACGCTCAGCCGCCACCGTATGACCGACAGCGGAGCCGCCTACCGCGCCGCCGTCGGCTCCGCCTCCGTCCCCGCGGGCGGCGACCTGTCGATGACACCGCTCGGCCTGGACGTGATCCTGCGGGCCGACGCGGGCTGGCGCGTGGGCGACGTCGTGCCGTTCACGCTCCACTTCGAGCGCAGCGGCCGGGTCGAGACGTCGGCGGTGGTGGTGCTGCCGGGCGGTGGCCAGGGCTCCGGCCAGGGGTGACCGTCAGCCGTGCCGGCGGGCGGGGCGGCCGAAACGTACCGGCACCCCCGGTGAGTACAGGACGCTCGCCGGTTCGCCGACCGGCGCCGCCAGGCCCGCCGCGGCCACCAGGTCCTCCTCGCATTTCAGGAGTTCGGCGCGGTGCAGGGGCCAGCGCGGATGGGTGTTCGGGAGGTGGACGGGGCGTCCGAGGAGCGTGGTGTGCATGCCCCAGCGGGCGGTCAGGAAGTGTTCGACCTCGGTGGGCTCGGCCACGGGCTCGCCGACGCGCAGGGTGATCCGGCTGTACGCGCCCCTGGGGCCGGGCAGCCGCCGAGTACTGGTGTAGGTGAGGACGTCGTCCCCGCGGGACACGGTCATCCTCGACCACGCGTAGGGCAGCCGGAACACCGAGCGGCCGACCGCCACCGGCAGCAGCCGGGAGGCGTCCAGCGAGCGGAAGACCACGCCGCGGCGCCCGTGGCTGTCGACCGAGTAGAGCCGGACGTTGATCTCCGGGAAGTTCCCGAGATACGGCACGCCGGGCAGCCCCAGCCAGCCGACCCGGTGCATCCGGAACGCCACGAGACCGACGTACGTCACCCCGTCCAAGGTGTCCGGGACGCAGCCGGCCGGCAGCAGGGGCGCCACGTCCGCGGGGGCGGCGGCCCAGTGCAGAAGGGCCAGATCCAGCCATGACTGGGTCAGCAGCGGGCGGGGCGTGGAACCCGGCGGATCAACGGATATCGGCTCGGGTTCGACGGCGGGGCGGGGGAGGGGCACGTTTCGAGGATGCCAGAGGGGAGGACGGCCAGGGAGTACGTCGTCCTCCACCGCGGTCGGCCCGAACGCCGAGCTGGTTCCGGCATATGTGTGTGGTCTGTCTCACGCGTCTCGGATTGAGTCACCGACACCACCCGATTCCGTACCCACCGTTGACGACCGCGCGCCGGATGCAAGGATGAGGGCCGTCATGACTGTCGGGTGGTGTTCTCGCACGGTTCGGGCCGCGGTGTTCGCGGCCGTCTGTGTGCTGCTCGCCGCCCTGGGCCACGTGCTGATGTCCGGCAGTGACGTGCCCTGGTGGACGCTGGCCGCGGGCGCGGCCGTGACCGGTGCCGCGGGCTGGGGGCTGGCCGACCGGGAACGCGGGCTGCCGCTGATCGTGACCGTCGTCGTCGTCGCCCAGACGGCCCTGCACTCCGCCTTCTCCGTCGCCCAGTCGATGGCCGCCGGGCCCGGACCCCGTACGCACTCGGACGTCACGGCGCACGACATGTCGGCGATGCCCATGGACGCCGCGGACATGTCGGCGATGCCCATGGGGTCCCCGCACACCCACTCCCTGGACGCCATGGACGTGGGCCATGCCAGGCTCATGGGCCACGTCATGGACGGCTCGTCCTCGTTCGGCATGCTCGCCGCGCACCTGCTGGCCGCGCTGCTGTGCGGCCTGTGGCTCGCGCACGGCGAGCGCGCCGCGTTCCGCCTCCTGCGCGCGGTGGCCGGATGGCTCGCGGCACCCCTGCGGCTGCCGCTCGCCGTGCCCGTCCCGCCGCACCACCCGCGCCCCCGCCTGCGGCGCCGCAGGTCGGCGCGGTCACCGCGACGGCTCCTGCTCGTCCACGCGATCACCTCTCGGGGGCCGCCCCTGGGGACCGCTGTCTGACGACAGCCGGTAACCCGGGGCAGCCTGTGCGCGCCTCGGGTCACGGCCGTACGCCCGCGCGGGCATCCGACGCCGCGCAGGACGCCGTGCGGCCGCTCCCCCACTCACCGGATCCCGCACCGCACGTGCGCCCACGCGCCGCCGGCCGGGGTCCTGGACGGCCGACAAGGACACCAGGTGAACACTCCTGCCCTGCCCGACGTACGCGAGAGAACCGAGGACCACGGGAAGACCGACGACCACGAACCGACCGCGCCCCACGGGGCCGAATCCGCCGACGACTCGATAACGGCATGGGCGCTGGCCGCCCGCACCGGTGACCCGGCGGCCGTCGACCGCTTCGTCCGCGCCCTGCACCGCGACGTGCTGCGCTACGTCGCCCATCTGTGCGGCGATCCGCAGGCCGTCGACGACCTCGCGCAGGACACGTTCCTGCGGGCGCTCGGCAGCCTGCACCGGTTCGAGGGGCGCTCCTCCGCGCGGGCCTGGCTGCTGTCGATCGCGCGGCGCGCGGTGATAGACAGCTACCGCTACGCCGCCGCCCGGCCACGCCTGTGCGACGTACCGGACTGGCGGCTTGCCGTGGAACTGGCCCAGCCGCGTGACCTGCCCGGCTTCGACGACGGCATCGCGCTGCTCGACCTGCTGGCCGTGCTGCCCGAGGAGCGGCGGGAGGCGTTCGTGCTCACCCAGTTGCTGGGGCTGCCGTACGCGGAGGCGGCCGCGCTGAGCGGCTGTCCGGTCGGCACGGTCCGCTCCCGGGTGAACCGGGCCCGCGCCACGCTCGTCGACCTGCTGGCGGCGGCGGACCAGCCGGCCGCGCTGGTCGCCTGACCGACGGGAGGGCGCCGGTCAGGACCGGCGCCCTCCCGCCCGCCCGCCTCGTGGCCACGGCGTCGACCGGTGCGGCCGGTCAGAAGGCCAGCCCCACGTGCGCCAGCGCCTGCTTGAGCAGCACCCCGTGCCCGCCCGGCATCTCGCTCTGCAACGTCGGCGAGGCCGCCTCGTGCGGCTCGAACCACTCCAGGTCGAGCGCGTCCTGCCGGGGCCGGCAGTCGCCGGTCACCGGCACCACGTAGGCGAGGGACACCGCGTGCTGGCGGGGGTCGTGAAACGGCGTGATGCCCTGGGTCGGGAAGTACTCGGCGACCGTGAAGGGCTGGAGGGAGGCCGGGATCCGGGGCAGCGCCACCGGGCCGAGGTCCTTCTCCAGGTGCCGCAGCAGGGCGTCCCGGACCCGCTCGTGGTGCAGGACCCGGCCGGAGACAAGGGTGCGACTGACCGTCCCGTCCGGTCCAATGCGCAGCAGCAGGCCGATGCTGGTGACTTCACCGCTGTCGTCGACGCGCACCGGAACCGCCTCGACATACAGGATCGGCATGCGGGCGCGCGCCATCTCCAGCTCGTCGGAGGACAGCCAACCGGGCGTGGTCTCGGTCATGTCAGACATTGCTTGATCATACTTTCAGGTGTCGTCGGAAAACCGGTAGACCCGGTGGGCGTTGTCCCGCCCCGCCCACCGCACGAGGCGCAGCGCGTCCGGCAGGCTCAGCTCGTCCGAGTCCACCCGCTCCTGGAGCAACTCGGCCAGCCCCCGCCGGAAGGCCAGGGCACCCAGCAGGTGGAACTCCGCCACACCGTAGGCGTCGGAGCTGTACAGCAGCTTGCGGAACGGCGTGATCTCCGTCGCTTCGGCCAGCACCGCGCCCGCCCGGCCCGGCCCCACGTGGTGCAGGGTGAGGCCGACGTCGAGGTACACCTGCTCGAACACGGCCGCGAGGTAGGCGGCTTGGCGCTGGTACGGCCAGCAGTGCAGCAGCATCACCGGGATCGTGCCGGACGTCAGGTGCAGCCAGTCGGTCAGGTGGGTGGGGTCGCAGCGGTGCAACCGGACGTCGTTGTCCCCGAAGCCGGTGTGCAGCTGGAGGGGGAGCCCGAGACCGACGGCCGTCCACAGCAGGTGCCGTACGAGCACGGGGTCGTCCAGCCGGCCGCCGTGCGCCGGCAGGCGCCGGGCGGCCTCGGTGATCTCGGCCTCCGTGGGGCGGGCCGGGTCCAGGTCGAAGCCCGTTCGGTAGGCGGCCACCGACTTCACCGCCACCACACCGGGCTGCCCCACCGCCTCCCACGCGGCCGCCTCGAACGTCCGCGCGTACGCGTCCGGTTCGACCCCGGCCGCCACCACGGCCTCGGCGACGGTCTCCAGCCGTACGACCTCGTGCGCGAGGGCACCGGCACCGGCGAGCTCGGCCAACTGCTCCGGCGTGGTGAGGCCTTCGGGGGCGTAGCCGGTGTCGACGCAGAACACCTTCGTCCCGGCGGCGGACAGGAACCGCCGGTTCACCTCCGCCGGGCCGAGCCCCGCCCGGCGGGCCACGTACTCCTCGGCCGGGGCGTGGCGCGGCAGGTCCAGCAGGGGCGCGCAGTGGCGGCGGACGGCGACGCCGGCGGGGCTGTCGAAGGGCGAGACGCCCGGCCATGCCTCGCCCTCGGTGAGCAGCGACGCGAAGCCCGGCATGTCCAGGCCCGCCGTGACGACGCCGTGGCAGTGGTGGTCCACCAGGGGCAGCGCGTCCAGCGCCTCCGCGACCGGTCCGGCGGTGCCCACGTCAGTAGACCCAGCGGTAGGCCGCGGCCACCCGCTCGTCGTCCAGCCCGGCCACGGCGGCGATCTCACCGAGCCGTACGGCGATCACCGCGTCGGCCAGCACCTCTCCCAGCGCGGCCCGCACCCCGTGGTCCCGGCGGAACGCGGCGACGGCCTCCTCCAGCGACTCCGGCAGCCGGCGCACCCCCCGTCGCGCCGCCTCCTCGGCGCCCAGCCGCGCCGGGTCGCCCGTGGTCTGCTCCGGCAGCGGTGCGGCCGTCGCGAGGCCGTCCAGTCCGGCGGCGATCACGGAGCCGAGGGCGAGGTAGGGGTTGGCGGCCAGGTCCACGGGCTTCACCTCCAGGTTGGCGGCCTGGTCGCGCAGGCCGGCGGTGCCCGTGATGACCCGCACCGCGGTCTCCCGGGTCTCCAGGCCCCATGCCGTGAACACGCCGGCCCACTGTGCCGGCCGGAGCCGCAGATAGCTCGCCGGGCTCGGGGCGGTCACCGCCAGCAGGCCTGGCAGACGGCCGAGGATCCCGGCCGCGAAGGACTCGGCGTCCGCGGTCATTCCGTGCCGGCCGCTGCCGCCGGAGTGCAGGTTGACGCCGTCGCGCCAGGCGGAGAGGTGCAGATGGCCGCCGTTGCCGACGCCCTCGCCGGAGACGGCCGGGGCGAAGGAGGCACGCAGACCGTGCCTCCCGGCCACCGCGCGGATGGTCTGCCGCAGCAGCACGCTCCGGTCGGCCGCCGCCACCGGGTCGAGCGCCCCCACCGAGACCTCGAACTGCCCGGCCGCGTACTCGGGGTGCACCTGGTCCACGTCCACGCCCTGCGCGGCGCACGCCGCCAGCAGATCGGCCGTGCAGTCGCTCAGCTCCACCTGCCGGATGGCGCCGTACGCCGGTCCTGACACCGCCGGTACGAACTCCCCGCCGGGCGCCGACCCCAGCCCGAGCGCCCACTCGATCTCCACGGCCGCCCGGAAGGTGACGCCGTGCTCCCGGGCCGCACGGTCGACGACCCGGCGCAGAAACGTGCGGGCGCAGGCCGGGTGCGGCTCGCCGTCCTGGGTGATCCGGTCCACCGGCGCCCACGCCCAGCCGGGCTGTGCGGCGAGCACGGTCAGCTGGTCCAGGTCGGGGTAGAGCCGCAGATCCCCGTCCGGCGAGCCGAGCACGTCCGTGGTGACGACGGAGTCGTCGGCGAGGAAGGTGTCGAACACCGGGGACATCCCCACGCCCCAGGCCGCGGCCGCCGGGAGCCGCGCCGTCGGGATCCCCTTGACCCGGCCGATGCCCGCCGTGTCGACGTACGACAGGACGATCCCGTGCACACCCCGCGAGGACAGCTCACCGCTGAGCGCGCCGGCCCTTTCCGTCTCACCGGGGCGGCCACCGGGGACCGGGTCGGCAAGGGTCGTCATACGTCCTCCTCGACGGGCGCGGCGGCCGGGTCGGTACCGGAGTCAGGGTTTCACGGCCACCGCGCCGTACTGCGGTACCACGACGGGGGCGTGCAGCTCGGCGCGCCAGGCGGAGCACGACACCAGGCCCGGTTCGAGCATGTCCAGCCCGTCGAGGAACGACGCGATCTCGGCGCCACTGCGGGCGGTGACCGGCGGGGTGGCGTTCTCGTTCCAGAACTTCATGGCCGGGATCTGGCCCTCGCCGCCCAGCTCCGCGTCGTGCGTGGGGTGGGTCATGGCCAGGTAACTGCCGGAGGGCACGGCGGCCATGACCCGGCGCACGATCTCCCGCGCCTCGTCCGTGTCCAGCACGAAGTTGAGGATGCCCAGCATCATCACCGCGACGGGACGCGTGAAGTCCAGGGTGCGCGTGGCCCGGTCCAGGATGAGCTCCGGGTCGCGCACGTCGGCGTCGACGTAGTCGGTGACGCCGTCGGAGGTGCCGGTCAGCAGGGTCCGGGCGTGTATCAGCACGATGGGGTCGTTGTCGACGTACACGATCCGGGACTCGGACGCGATGCGCTGGGCGATCTCGTGGGTGTTGTCCGCCGTCGGGAGCCCGGTGCCGATGTCCAGGAACTGCCGCACCCCGCGCTCGCCGGCCAGGAGGGACACCGCCCGGCCGAGGAACTCGCGGTCCGCCCGCGCGATGTCCCGGACCAGCGGGAACATCGAGGCGACATGGTCGCCCACCTGGTGGTCGACCTCGTAGTTGTCCTTGCCGCCGATCCAGTAGTTCCAGACCCGTGCGTTGTGCGCCACACCGGTGTTCAGGCGTGCCGATCCCTCCGCCGGGGTGGGAGCCTCGCTCACGTCTCTTCCTCTCCTCGCCCGTACCGCAGTTGCCGCCATTGTGCCGCGTTCAAGATCGGCCCGCGGGCGAACCGGAGGACCGGGGCCTCACTCGTGCGGAGGAGAGTCCTGGGTAGGGTTGACGGCCGCACCCGGAACGACAAGCGGCGCGCGATCGGGCACCCCAGGGAAGCGGCCGAGCGCCCAGGAAACAGGACATGCCCCACTCCCGCGCGACCCTGCCCACCACGTCCGCCTCCGCGGCGCCCGGCAACGCCGACATCCGCCTCGTCGTCACCGACATGGACGGCACGCTGCTGGACGACGACAAGCGCGTCCCGGCCGGGCTGTGGGAGGTGCTGGAGCGGCTGCGGGAGCGCGGGGTGCTGTTCACCCCGGCCAGCGGCCGCCAGTACGCCACGCTGGCACGTGAGTTCGCCCGGGCCGCCGAGGGCATGGTGTTCATCGCGGAGAACGGCACCTACGTCGTCAGGGACGGCGTGGAAATCAGCTCCGACACGCTGGCCCCGGCCGTCGTCACGGACGTCGTCCGGGAGGTACGGCGGCTCGCGGCGGACGGCGTCGACCTCGGCGCCGTCGTCTGCGGCAAGCGGTCCGCCTACGTCGAACGCGCCGACGAGCCCTTCCTGGCCGAGGTCCGCAGGTACTACGTCGAGCACCGGGTCGTCGACGACGTCACCGCGGTGGACGACGACATCCTCAAGGTCGCCCTCCACGACTTCGGCCCCGTGGAACGCGTCACCGCCCCGGCCCTCGCCCGCTTCGGCGCCACCCACCAGGTCGTCGTCTCCGGCGAGCACTGGGTCGACATCATGAACCGCACCGCCAACAAGGGTGCCGCCGTCCGCCGCCTCCAGCGCGAGCTGGGCATCTCACCCGCGCAGACCGTGGTGTTCGGCGACTACCTCAACGACCTGGAGATGCTCGACACGGCCGAGTGGTCCTACGCCATGGCGAACGCCCATCCGCAGGTCGTCCGGCGCGCCCGGCACCTGGCTCCGGCCAACACCGACAACGGCGTGCTGCGCACGATCACCCGCCTGCTGGGCCTGCCGGAGATTCCGGACGTCGGCATGAAGAACGCGTAAAGATTGCCGGAACCCGGCAATGCGATCCGACGGCCCCGCATGTCAGGATCCCGTCAACGGGGAGACCGGCGGCGGGCGGGAGGGGGCGGCACGGATGGCCTGGTTCCTGGGACTCGGCATCACGGGGGTCGTGCTGCTCGCCCTGGCGCTGGTACTCGACGGGGTGCTGGACAGCGTGCTCGACGGCGCGCTGGACGGCGTCCTCGACGGGTGGCTGTCGTTGCCGGTCGTTGCCGGGTTCCTGGCGATGACCGGCTTCGGCGGAGCCCTCGCCATGGGGGTGACCGGGGCCGGCCCGGCACTCGCCACCGGATGCGGCGCCGTCTGCGGCGGGGCACGGCCTGGCTGACGTACCGGCTCAGCCGCGCCCTGATGCGGGACGGGTCGGCTGTCGCACCGCGCGGCGAGGACCTCGTGGGTACCTCCGGCAACGTCGTGACCGCCATTCCGGACGGCGGCTTCGGTGAGGTGCTGCTCCAACTCGCCGGTCAGCCCGTGAAGTTCGCCGCGCGCAGCGCCGTGCCGGTGGCCAGGGGGGCCGAGGTGTGGGTGGAGGCGGCACCGTCCGCGACCTCCGTCGTGGTGCGCCCGGTCGACTGAGTGCCGGGCCGTCTGTCCTTTTCGTCATGCTCAGCTCTTGGAACGGGGGGCATTGTCATGAGTCCTGTCGTCGTTGCCGTGGTGGGGGTCGTCGTACTCCTTGTGCTGCTGGCCCTGGTGGTGGCCGGCCGATACAAGGTGGCCGGGCCGAGCGAGGCGTTCATCGTCACCGGGCGGCGTGGCAAGCAGGCCACCGATCCGGCGACCGGCCGGGTCTTCACCGACAACAGCGGGCAGAAGGTGGTCGTCGGCGGCGGAGTCTTCGTCGTGCCGTTCGTGCAGCAGCGGTTCACGCTCGACCTGTCCTCGCGGCACATTCCGGTGGCCGTGCGCGGCGCGGTCACCCTGCGCGGGATCAAGGCCCATCTCGAAGGCGTCGCGATCGTGAAGGTCGGCGGCACCGAGGACTCGATCCGGGCGGCGGCCCAGCGGTTCCTGATGCAGCAGGACGGGATCGTCGGCTTCACCCAGGAGGTGCTCTCCGGCGCGCTGCGGGCCATCGTCGGGCGGATGTCGGTGGAGGACATCATCCGCGACCGGGCCGCCTTCGCCGGCCAGGTCGCCGAGGAGGCCGAGGCCAGCCTGTCCGGGCAGGGCCTGGTGCTGGACGCTTTCCAGATCCAGGACATCACCACCGAGGGCTCCTACCTGGAGGACCTCGGCCGCCCCGAGGCGGCGCGCGCCAGGCAGGAGGCCGACATCGCCGAGGCCGAGGCCCGCCGGGCGGCCGAGCAGGCCCGGCTGAAGGCGGAGGAGGAGATCGCCGTCGCCCAGCGGACGTTCGCGCTGCGGCAGGCCGAGATCAAGGCCGAGACGGACGCCGCGGCGGCGCAGGCGGCCGCCGCCGGTCCGCTCGCGGAGGCGGCCCGCAAGCAGGACATCCTCACCCAGCAGGAGAAGGTCGCCGAGCGGCAGGCGGCGCTGAAGGACCGCCAGCTCGACACCGAGGTGCGCAAGCCCGCCGACGCCCAGCGCTACGCCGCCGAGCAGGAGGCCGAGGCCAGGCGGGTGGCGCGGGTCAAGCAGGCCGAGGCCGAGCGGCTGGCCGAGATCGCGGCGGCGCAGGCCGAGGCCGAGCGGTCCCGGCTGACCGGTGAGGGCGAGAAGCAGCGGCGCGGCGCACTGGCCGAGGCGGAGGCGATCGAGGGCCTCAAGCAGGGTGAGGCCGAGCGCGCCCGGCGGGCGGCGATCGCGGAGGCGGTCCGCCTGGAGGGCGAGGCCGAGGCGGTGGCGATCGGCGCGAAGGGCGCGGCCGAGGCGGAGGCCATGCGGCAGAAGGCCGACGCCTTCGGCCGGTACGGTGACGCCGCCGTGCTGCAGATGCTGGTCGAGGTGCTGCCGCAGGTCGTCGCCAAGGCGTCCGAACCGCTCGCGGCGGTGCAGAAGATGACCGTGATCTCCACCGACGGGGCCGGCCGGATCCCCCGCGCGGTCGCCGACAACGTCACCCAGGGCATCGAACTCCTCGGCGCCACCACGGGCGTCGACCTCGCCGAGCTGCTGAAGGGCGTCACCCGACGGGACGGCGGCGCGGCCGAGAAGGTCGAGATCAGCGGCTGAACCGCACGGTCGGCGGGCCCGCCCCGGACGTCAGAATTCCTGGGCGGGCCAGTCCAGCAGCCGGGCGCCGATCACGGCCGTCTGGAGGGTGTAGCGGTGTGTCGGCTCCGCCGGGTCGGCGCCCGTCAGCTGGTGGATGCGCTCCAGCCGGTAGGTCAGGGCGCGCACGCTCAGCGCGAGCCGGCGCGCCGCCTCGGCCGCGACACAGCCCGACTCGAAGTACACCTCCAGCGTCCGCAACAGCGGCTCGGCGCCGCCCCGGGCCCCGCGCAACGGACCCAGGGCGCTCAGCACCAGGTCGGCCATGGCCTGCCGGTCGCGGGTGAGGACCGGATAGACCAGCAGCTCGGCGGCGCGCACCACCGGCTCGTCGAGCGCGAGGCGCTCCGCCAGCTGCAGCGCGCTGAGGGCCTCCTCGTACGAGTGGACCACGCCCCCCGCGCCGGGCTGGGGCCGCCCGATGGCCACCCGTCCGGCCCCGGTCGCCGCGTAGGCCTGTGCGGCGAAGGACGCGAGCACGTCGTCCTGGTCGCCGGGCGCTATGCAGATCAGCTGCCCGTTCTTGGTGGCCAGCAGGATGCGCCGGTCGCCGAAGCGGGCGATCAGCGCGGACTCGACCCGGCGGGTCACCGGGTGGGTGTCCGCGTACGCCTCCGGGCCTTCGGCGACCGCGACCGCGTGGGCGCTGGACAGCACCAGTCCGAACCGCTCGGCCCGCTCCGCGAGCCGCCCCAGGTCGCTGCGCCCGTACAGCAGGTCGTCGATGAACTCCCGCCGGGCCGCCTCCTCCTGACGGACCGCCAGGTGCTGCGCCCGCTCGTAGCCCTCCGCGAAGGCGTCCACGGCCTGGGCCACCGCCGCCAGCACGCTGTCCGCCGTCGCCGACGCGCCGGGCCACCAGAAGCGGGTCGCGTCGAGGTGCTCACGCACGAGCGCGCGCAGACTGTGCCCGGCCTCCGCGGCCCGTTCACCGAGGGCGCGGCGCTCCTCCAGCTCGTCGCGGGTCGGGCGGCGCCCGGTGGCGGAGACCTCCGTCAGCATGCCCGTGTACCCCCGCAGATACGTGTCCTCGGTCGCCGTCACGCTCACTCCGCCCCCGCCCCTTCGACGCCGTCCTGACGCCGTCCTGACGGCATTCGGCATCGGGAGGGTAGCCAACATTGCCGGAACACGGCAATGCGGACGACCCCTGGGCCCGGGCCGGGACTCAGTCGTCCCCGTCGCCCGCGTCGCCCCCGTCGTTCCCCTCATCGTCGTCGTCCGTGTGACGTCGCCGCTCCCGCTTCTCGTCCTTGGGCTCCTCCTGCCTCTTCGTCGCGGCGGGGGACGGGGAGGCCTCGCCGGCCGGCGCCGCGGACACCACCGACGGGGAGACCTGCGACGAGGTGGGCGCTGTCCTCCCCGGGTCGGTGCCGGCGGTGGTGGAGGCCGTGGGCGAGCCGCTGGGGGAGTCCGTGCGGGAGCCCTCCGTCGCCGTGTTGTCGGGCGAGAACCACAGCATGCCGGCGGCCATCGCCGCCAGGAACAGCGTCACCGCGGCCGCGGCCCCCACCACGCGCGGCCGCAGGAGCCCGCTGCGGGCCGCCGGCCGGCCACGGCGCCGGGACGCCGTCCTGGGGGAGGACGGCAGCATGTACGTCGTCGCGGCCCCCGTCCCGCCGGGCGGCGGCGTCGGTGCGGCCGCGGCCGCGGGCGCCGGTGCGGGGGCGGGCAGCGGCTCGGGGCGGCCCTGCCAGGCCCCCGCCGCGAACCAGTCGGCGACCTGGGCGGCGCCGGGCCGGTGCTCGGGCTGCTTGGCCAGCAGACCCAGCAGGTAACTCTCGAAGGCGGGCGGCAGTTCGGCGCCGAGCTGCCGGGGCGGTACCGGCGCGGCGTCCAGATGCTGGTGGAGGATGGCGATCGGGGTGTCGGCCTGGAACGGCGGGCGTCCGGTGAGCAGCTGGTACAGCACGCAGCCCAGCGAGTACACGTCACTGGCCGGCCCCGCCGGGCGGCCGAGCGCGCGTTCCGGGGCGAGGTAGAGACTGGTGCCGACGATCTGGCCGGTGGCGGTGAGCGCGGCGGCCGGGTCGTCGAGGAAGCGGGCGATGCCGAAGTCGCCGATCTTCAGGGTGCCGTCCGCGTCCAGCAGCAGGTTGGCCGGCTTGATGTCGCGGTGCACGATGCCCTGCTGGTGGGCGGCCGCCAGTCCGGCCGCCGCCTGCGAGGCGATCAGCGCCACGCGCGCGGCGGGCTGCGGGCCCGCCTGGGCGAGCAGGCCGGCGAGGCTGTCGCCGTCGACCAGCTCCATCACCAGGAACAGCCGGTCCTCGTACGTACCGAAGTCCAGTACGCCCACCACGTAGGGGTGATGAAGCCGTCCGGCGGTCTGTGCCTCCAGGCGGAAGCGTGACGCGGCCGTGGGGTCGGAGTCCTGGGGCAGCAGCAGCTTGACGGCCACCCGCCGGCCGAGCGTCTCGTCGTACGCCCGCCAGACCTCTCCCATCGCGCCGCGCCCGATCGGATCCTGCAGCTGGTACCGGCCCGCTATGAGCACCTGTGATTCATCCTCATGCTGTGTGACGTCTCGGCGCCGCAGGTCAACTCACCGCCGGTGCGTGTGAGGTGGAGGGTTTGCCGCAGCTGCCACAGCGTACCGGCCGCGGGGTGGTGCTCATGATCACCCTTACGGATGGCCCGGCCTTCCGGCAGGCGGCAGGATGGCCGTCACAGGCCTCAGCACCCCGCACGCGACGCCCGTGGGCGAGCGTGTCCCTGTCGGAGGAGAACGAAGCAGCCATGAGCGAATCTGCCGCCGCAGCAGCACGCCTCGCCCTCGAACTCACCGCCGGCCTCAAGCCCGACGGCCTGGAGGACCTCTACCGCGATCTGCACCGCCACCCCGAACTCGCCTTCCAGGAGCACCGCACCGCCGCCAGGCTGGCCGGCCGGCTGCGTACCGCGGGCTACGAGGTGACGGAAGGGGTCGCCCGCACCGGCGTCGTCGGCGTGCTCACCAACGGGGACGGGCCGGTCGTCTGGCTGCGCGGCGACATGGACGCGCTGCCCGTGCCCGAGGCGACGGGCCTTCCCCACGCCTCCACCGTCGACGGCGTGATGCACGCCTGCGGGCACGATCTGCACGTGACCTGGCTGATCGGCGCCGCCGAGGCGCTCGCGGCCGGCCGGGAGGCCTGGTCGGGCACGGTCGTGGTGGTCGGGCAGCCCGCGGAGGAGGCCGGTGGCGGCGCGTCGGCGATGGTCGCGGACGGGGTGCACGCGCGCTTCCCCCGCCCCGACGTGCTCTTCGGCCAGCATGCCGCGCCCGGACCCGCCGGGTCCTATCCGCACACGCCCGGCCTGATCATGTCGGCCTCCGACGACATCGACGTCGTCGTGCACGGCGTCGGCGGCCACGGCTCACGCCCCGAGTCGACCGTCGACCCGCTGGTGACCGGCGCGTACATCGTCACCCGGCTGCAGTCGGTGGTGTCCCGCGAGGTCGCGGCGGCGCACTCGGCGGTGCTGACGGTCGGGCAGTTCCACGCCGGTACGCAGGCGAACATCATTCCCGCAGAGGCCCGGCTCGCGCTGAACCTGCGGACCCAGGACCCGGAGGTGCGCGAGCGCGTGCTGGCCGCCGTGCACCGCATCGTCACCGGCGAGTGCCAGGCGGCCGGCTGCCCGCGACCGCCCGTGATCACCGTCAGTCCCGGATATCCGAACACCGTCAACGACGCCTCCCTCGACGAGGAGGTCGCCGCCGTGCACCGCGAACTGTTCGGAGGCCACACGGTGTTCGCCTTCGGTCCGGCGATGGGCAGCGAGGACTTCTCCCTGCTGGCGCCGCGGGGAGTGCCGTACGACTACTGGTTCGTCACGACCACGCCGGCCGAGGTCTGGGAGGCGGCGCCGGGGGAGGCCCTGCTGGAGCGGCTGGGCAACGTGCCCGGCAACCACAGCCCGCTCTTCGCGCCCGACCTCTCGGTGCTCGTACCGGGGGTGCGGACGCTGGTGTCGGCCGCGCTGAGCCGCCTCGGGTAGCCGCGCGTCGCGCCGAGCGCGCTTGTGTGCCCTGTTGCCGGTGTGTCAGATTTCGATGGCCCGCACGCCCGCACACCGCTTGAACAGAAGGGACGCCATGAGCACCGAGACGCTGGAGTTCCAGGCCGAAGCGCGGCAGCTCCTGCAGTTGATGGTCCATTCGATCTACTCGAACAAGGACATCTTCCTGCGTGAACTGATCTCCAACGCCTCCGACGCCCTGGACAAACGGCGCCTCGCCGGTCTCACGGACGACAGCCTGCGGACCGACGACCCGCACATCGCCGTCGAGGTGGACAAGGACTCCCGCACACTGACCGTGCGGGACAACGGCATCGGCATGTCACGCGACGACGTGGTGGGGCTCATCGGCACCATCGCCCGGTCCGGCACGGCCGAGACGCTGCGCAGGCTCAAGGAGAGCAAGGATTCGGCCGAGCTGATCGGCCAGTTCGGTGTCGGTTTCTACTCCGTCTTCATGGTCGCCGACCGGGTCCGCCTGCTCACGCGCAGGGCCGGCGAGGAGACGGGCGTGCGCTGGGAGTCGGACGGCGACGGCACGTACACGATCGAGACCGCCGAGGACGTGCCGGAGGGCACGTCGGTGACCGTCCACCTGCGCCCCGCGGACGAGGAGGACGCCCTCTACGACTATGCCGAGGAGGGGAAGATCCGGGAGATCGTCAAGCGGTACTCGGACTTCATCTCGTTCCCCATCCGCATGGGGGACGAGACCCTCAACTCGATGAAGGCGCTCTGGGCCCGGCCGCGGTCCGAGGTCGAGGACGAGGAGTACCAGGAGTTCTACCGGCACATCAGCCACGACTGGTCGGAGCCCCTGGAGATCATCCAGATGCGGGCGGAGGGCACCTTCGAGTACGAGGCCCTCCTCTTCGTCCCGGCGCGTGCCCCGCACGACCTCTTCCAGCGCGACGCCCGCCACGGCATCCAGCTCTACGTCAAGCGCGTGTTCATCATGGACGACAGCCGTGAGCTGCTGCCGGGCCATCTCCGCTTCGTCAAGGGAGTGGTGGACGCCGCCGACCTGTCGCTGAACGTCTCCCGCGAGATCCTCCAGCAGGACCGGCACATCCAGCTGATCCGGCGCCGCCTCGCCAAGAAGGTCCTGTCGACCGTCAAGGACCTCATGCGCAACGACGCCGAGAAGTACCGGACGTTCTGGCGCGAGTTCGGCGCCGTGGTCAAGGAGGGCCTGCTCGATCCGGCCGAGGACCACAGGACGATCCTCGACGTCGCGTCGTTCGCCTCCACCGCCGGCGACGAGCCCACCAGCCTGGCCGAGTACGCCGCCCGGATGAAGGACGGTCAGGACAAGATCTATTTCATGACCGGCGAGAGCCGCGCGCAGATCGAGAACTCCCCGCACCTGGAGGCCTTCAGGGCCCAGGGCTACGAGGTCCTGCTGCTCACCGACCCGGTGGACGAGATCTGGGTCGAGGCGGTGCGGCAGCACGACGGCAAGGAGTTCCGGTCCGTAGCGCGGGGCTCGGTCGACCTGCCCGCCGAGGAGGAGGTGTCCGAGGAGCGGTCGGGCGCCTACGCGACGCTGCTGACCTGGCTGAACGAGACGCTCGACGAGGTGAAGGACGTCCGGCTGACGACGCGACTGACCAGTTCGCCGGCGTGCCTGGTCGCCGACGCCGACGGCATCACCCCGGCCCTGGAGAGGATGTACCGGGCGATGGGCCAGGAACTCCCGCCGGTGCAGCGCATCCTCGAGCTGAACCCCGAGCACCCGCTGGTCGGCGGGCTCAGAGCGGCCTACGAGGAGCGGGGTGCGGACGCGGAGCTGGCCGAGACGGCCGAACTGCTGTACGGCACGGCCCTGCTCGCGGAGGGCGGCGACCTGGCCGACCCGGCGCGCTTCGCCAAGCTGCTCGCCGACCGCCTCGCCCGCACGGTGTGACCGGGCGCC